>JAWXAT010000018.1 GCA_034439615.1 Oligoflexia bacterium
ATCGAAGTGCGATCTGAAGCGGGGGATTACAAACTTTGTTGCTCCATCGAAGTGCGATCTGAAGCGGGGGATTACAAACTTTGTTACTCCATCGAAGTGCGATCTGAAGCGGGGGCAATATTATTATTGTTTTTATAATAACAAGTAACTCAATTGTTCCATCGAAGTGAGATCTGAAACAGGGGCATTACAAACTCTGTTGTTGTTAGTATAATAATTAATAGTCGACCTATTTATTAATTTTTTGAATAACATTATATTCATTCATTGAACCACAATTTATTAATCATTAAGCTCAACATGATTTGACCATTACCGTTCATGCCACCTTGCATAGTGCATAGTGGTTTCTGGCTAGTGATATAATGATGTAATATTGCAATTATAAACTGAGAATGTTTGAAATTTAAGCCGTCACTAAAAACACTTTGTATTTACCAAACAACACTACGCCACCCATCTGTGCTAAACATTACCGCTCCACACAGCACCGCAACTCGCCTCACCGCGCGGACATGCTCAGCACAGCTCCTCACCTCACTTCGCGGCAAGTAACCCCACCAAATTATCAATCGCTGATTTCCCCATTGCTTGCACGGCTTCCACGCTGTTGCCCCCGATATGTGGTGTGGCCACGAAATTTTCTAAACGCACAAGTTCACAATTCCCAACCGGTTCATTCGCAAATACGTCAGCGGCGGCGCCGGCGATTTTTTTTTGTTTTAAACTCTCGCATAAGGCATTTTCATCTACAATCTCGCCTCTACTGGTATTGATCAAAATGGCTGTGGATTTCATTAATTCAAAATCACTCGCCCCAATCAAATGATGAGTCGATGAATCATAGGGAACATGTAAACTCACCACATCAGATCGTTTTAAAATTTCTGTTTTAGATACCTGCTCAATTTGTTTAGATACCCGCTCAATCTGTTTAGATGTCCGGTCATTCACTTTAGATACCTGATCAACCTCCCACTCAAGACAAAACTCTTTCATGTCGAGAATGTCACAGATAAGAATTTCACAATCAAACGGTTTTAAAATTTTGATCAGGTCTTTGCCGATATGACCGCAACCAATAATTCCGATGGTTTTACCCGAGAGTTGAATTCCCCCCGTGCCCCGCCACACGCCTTGTGAAATTTTACGGCTGTTTACAAAGACATTGCGTAAAAGTCCCAGAATAAAGCTTAAAACAAGCTCACTCACCGACCGCGCATTAACACCACCCGTCCACCCAAATGCTATTCCCTGACGTTTCATCGCTGAAAGATCAAGATTATTAATGCCCACTCCGTATTTAGAAATAACCTTTAAATGTGGAAGCTGAATTAAAACACTCTCAGTAACCTTATCCAAACCAACTATGGCAGCTTCTGCACCTCTTAAAAAATCGATAAGCTCTTGAGCCTCAAGAACTCGATCGGTCAAATTGTATTTGATTGACGTAAAATGTGCTGAGAGTAGCTTTTTAAGCTCTTCATTTTTAGAAAATGATCGCGACGAAACTGCAATTGGCAAATTTTTAATATCAGTTGCCGCTGCAAGGCTATTTATTGACGTTTCCACTGTACAGCTATCTTTCGACGCTTCCGCTGCACAGCTATCTTTTGAATTTTTGGCTGTAAGGCCATTTATTGACTTTTTTTTAGTATCCATTATGGCTCGAGGATATAGCATTTATTAAAAAATACTGCACCGCATATTTAGAATAAGCCCCCTAAACAACATCCAACATGAGGCGCTCAATGAAACGGCATGAGGGCTCGCTCAAAGAATACCCCCCACATCAATATATCATTGAGATTGCGATCATTTTAGAAGAAACTCTTCCCCATGATAATAACTAGAGCACCTTTAAGAATCACTTTCGGCGGAGGAGGCACTGACCTTCCTTCATATTACCGCAAATTTGGCGGTCAACTTGTAGCGGGTGGAATAAATAAATATATCTACATCGCACTACATAAAATATTTCCAAATGAATTTATTATTAAATATTCGCAATTTGAAAGAGTCGCGAACATCTCTGAAATCAAACACCCTATTATTCGCGAAGTATTAAAATCATACAAAGTTGATCCGCGCTTAGAAATCGCAAGTATGGCTGATATTCCCGACGGAACCGGATTAGGATCATCAGGTTCATTTACCGTTGCACTCTTAAAAGCCATTTCATTTTATCAGCGTCAACATCTACTCACTGAAGATCTTGCAGAAATGGCATGTGATATTGAAATCAACCGCCTCAATCAACCTGTCGGAAAACAAGATCAATACGCGGCAGCCTTTGGTGGAATCACCTCTTTTACTTTTCATAAAGATGACACCGTCGAAATTCACCCCGTTCCCATCTCAAGCGAAACACTGCATTTACTTGAAGATAATCTACTGCTCTTTTTCACCGGATACAGTCGAAGCGCATCTTCTGTTCTCGCTGATCAAAAAGAAAAATCAGACAAACTTGATAAAGAAATGATCAGCAATTTAGATTTCACAAAAGAATTGGGCCTCTCTTCTCAAAAATCTCTTGTCTCAGGAAATCTCGAAGAATTTGCAAGACTCATGAACGTTCATTGGGAAAATAAGAAAAAACGCTCAAACAATATGTCTAAATCAGACATTGATAACGCCTACACGATAGCACTTGATAACGGAGCACTTGGCGGGAAACTCATTGGCGCAGGAGCTGGTGGTTTTTTAATGTTTTATGCCAAAGACCAAGGCATGTTGCGTAAAGCTATGGCCAAGGTTGGTTTAGAAGAAGTGAGATTTAATTTTGATTTCGAAGGAGCTAAGGTGGTTTCCACATGAGTCAAAGAGTTTTAGTCGTAGGTGCTTGGCACCTAGGTTCTGTTGTCGGTGCATGTCTGGCCGATGCAGGCAATCAGGTTTACCTCTGGGATCAAAATAAATCAGTCGAAGAAAAATGGAGTCAAGGCCTTGCGCCCATTCATGAACCCGGACTCTCAGATCTGGTAAATAAACACTGGAAAAAAGACCTCTCATGGACATCAACGCCCGAAATCGTGGCATCAAAAGCTAATTGGGTGATCATTGCTTACGACACTCCCATCAATGAACAAGATGAAGTACAACTCCAAACTGTCGAAGAAGGTGCACAACGCGCTTTTAAATCACTTTCAGATAAAACAAATGTTTTTGTCACAGCACAAGTCCCTGTAGGTACTTGTCGAAAATTTCGTCAAGAAATCTTAAGGCTTCATCCTGGATGGCATGGTCATATGATGTATCAACCAGAAAATTTAAGACTTGGTGAAGCCATAAAATCTTTTAAAACTCCCGATCGCATGGTCTTAGGCTTAGATGATATGAGCCAACAAGAAACACTGGCAAAAGATTTTCAAAAACTTTTAGGCAATGAAACAACTCCACTAAATGTAATGAGCCTTGAAAGTGCTGAAATGGTAAAACATGCGCTGAATTCTTTTTTAGCTACGTGTGTGGTTTTTGCAAATGAGATTTCAGAAATCTGTGAAAAAAGCGGCGCTGACGCTTGGGATGTTGTCTCAAGCCTCAAGCAAGATTCACGAGTGGGGCCAAAAGCATTTTTACGCCCTGGTCTCGGTTTTGCCGGTGGTACACTTGCCCGTGATGTGAAGACCTTAAGTAAGTTTGCTAAGAAAAAAGAAGATATTAATTTTTTCAATGATCTTTACGCCATTAACGATAAACGCAATCAATGGGTTGTCGACACACTTAAAGCCCAATTAGGCACACTCACACATAAAACTATCGTATTAATGGGTGTTACATACAAACCATTCACGAGCACCGTACGTAGATCTCCCGCCTTACAAATCGCAGAACTTTTGGCAAAAGAAGGCGCACATTGCCGAGCAATTGACCCCATGGCCGATTTGACAGAGTTGTCTCCAGAAGAACGCAAAAACTTACCCTTTGAATTGATGAAAGATCCACTGGCCGCTTTTGAAAATACACAAGCAGCAGTACTTGTCACAGAATGGCCCCAATTTTTTGAACTTGATTGGCCACAAATTCATCGCTTAATGAGTGAACATGTTCTCATCGACACGAAAAATCATTTGGCCCCAAAAAACATTTTAAAAGGCTTTCACATTATTATTCCCGGTAAGCCGACGAAAAAGGAACTCCTATGAAAAAACTTGTTTTCGTCACAGGCATGGGTCGAGGTATCGGTCGCGTTATTGCCTTAAAACTCGCCGCTGAAGGCTACAGCGTCAGCGGGTGCGCTCGCACCTTAGATGAACTTCAAGAAACAAAAAAATTATCTGGCGGAAAAATCAATATCACCACACTTGATATTCGAGATTATAAATCTATTGAAAACTGGATGACTAAAGAATGCCAGGCAACTGATGCTACTCCGTGGGGCCTAGTCACTGCAGCTGGAATTCATGGCCCGGTAGGAACCTTAATTGAAAACTCCTGGGAAGATTGGCAAAATGCAGTAGACATTAATCTTTTTGGTACTGTTATGAGTGTAAAAATCTTCACTGAAATTTTAACTGAAAAAAAATTGCCCGGCAGAATCGTTCTCCTTTCTGGTGGTGGCGCCACAAAACCTATTCCAAATGTAAGTAGCTACTGCGCTACGAAAGCCGGTGTAGTGAGATTTGGTGAAACTGTCGCTAAAGAATTAAGACCTTTTAATATCACCGTAAACAGCATCGCTCCAGGGGCCGTTAATACAAAACTCACTGAAGAAATTCTCAATGCGGGCCCTGAAAAAGCAGGCAAAGAATTTTACGATAATACCGTCAAGCAAATAAAACAAGGCGGTGCTAATCCTGAAATTTCAGCTGAACTTGTGAGCTACCTCTTTGGGCCCAAAGGTGGAGTTGTTACAGGTAAACTTATTGCTTCACTTTGGGATGAATGGGCTAATTTTCACGAGTGGGCAGATAAACTTGATAAAAGTGAAATCTACACACTTAGACGCATCTTACCTGAAGATAGATTATCATGAAGCTCGCCTTTTTTGGTTGCGGGTATATCGGTGAAAAGCGCTCTAAAGACAGAGGCAATCATGATGTCGTAGGCGTTTATGATCCCGATCAAGGGCGTGCACAAAAACTTGCAAATGATCTCAATACAAAATCATACGCTTGTGAAGATTCACTATTAAAAGAATCAAACGCAGACATTATTGTTGTCGCCACAACCAATAGAGAATTGGCACCACTTACACTTAAAGCCATCATGGCTAAAAAGCATGTCCTTGTTGAAAAACCAGGATCCATCAGCGTGAATGAAGTAAATCAACTCAGACAAGCTGCTGCACAAAATAAAGTTGCAGTGAAAGTCGGTTTTAACCATCGCTTTCATCCAGCTCTTTTAAAAGCACGTCAGCTCATCGATGACGGCCAACTTGGCGAGATGATGTATTTGCGTGCGCGCTATGGTCATGGGGCCAGAGTGGGTTACGAAAAAGAATGGCGCTCGATTCCTGAATTAAGCGGTGGCGGTGAACTTCTTGATCAAGGTGTTCATATTTTAGATCTTATTTATTGGTATTTAGGCCCACTACCCTTGCAATCATCATTTGTAACAACTTCTTTTTGGGATATGAAAGTCGACGATAATGCGGTCCTCACACTCTCTGATAAAAAACGTTGGGCTACATTTCATGTGAGTTGTTCTGAATGGAAAAACACTTTCTCCATCGAACTTTATGGCCGTACCGGAAAAATTTTAATAAACGGTCTTGGTCGAAGTTACGGAAAAGAAACACTCACGTATTATAAAATGCTTCCTGAAATGGGCCCTCCAATAATTGAAACTTTTGATTTCAATGAAAAAGATGAATCATGGCTGCTCGATTTAGAAAATCTCGTTGATCATGTGAAAAATCAAAAACCTCTCTGGGGAGATCTTGAATCAGCCTCTTATGCTTTAGAGCAAGTACGCGCTGCTTATCGGCAAAATGGATATAAATTACCATGCAGTGTTTAATTTTAGCGGGCGGGCTCGGAACCCGCATGCAATCAATCGCCAAAGATATTCCAAAAGCCTTACTACCCGCTGGTTCTCAGACTTTTATTGACTGGCAACTTCAATGGTTAAGACTCCTTGGTGTTTCAGAAGTCATCATGGCTCTTGGTCATCGAGGTGATCTGATTGAAAAATATCTTCAAACAAAAACATCATTAATCTATCCGAAGATAAAATTTTCTTACGACGGCTCTTCACCACTAGGTACAGGTGGGGCCGTTAAGCGCGCAATAACTCACTTGCAAGAAGATTTTCTTGTCGCCTATGGCGATTCATTTCTCTTTATTAATCTTGTTAAACTCATGCGTACACATGTGAAAGCAAAAAACCCAGTTACTTTTTCAATCATGAAAAATCAAAACATCGGAGACACCAGCAACGTAACCTATCGTAACGGTCAAATGTTTTATGATAAATTCAATATCACACCGGATATGGAATTTATTGATTATGGAATGTCAGTTTTTAGTAAAAATTATTTTATAAAAAATAGTCCAGAAGGAACATTCGATCTCGCACAATTCGTCACCCAAGCATGTAAAGATCAAAGAATCACACCATTTGTCGTCAATGAACCTTTTTATGAAACAGGTTCAGTTGAGGGTTATGAAATTTTTAAAAATTTCATTGAATCAAATACCAACCTTCGAAAACTGGCCACTGAAAAAGGCATTATCTAATGAATGGAATTTTTGAGTTATTTCAAATTCCATTTTCAACATTATCGCAAAAACAAACTCTCGGTTTTCTCATTAAAGAATCGAGAAAGCCCAAAGCTTCATCCGTCATTCTGTGCAATGCACATGTCGTTGTAGAATCAGAATGGGATCAAACTCTAAAAGAACTTTTGCAAAAAGCCACTCTCGTGATGTCAGATGGAACTCCCATTGCGTGGCTACTCCAGGCAAAAGGGCAAAAAAACGCTCAACGCTATTCAGGCGTTGATCTCATGGAAGATATTTTTAATGAAGATCCTCAAGGCAAACATTTCTTTTTAGGTTCAACTCCCGAAGTTATTGAAAAAATAAAAATAAAATTCAAAGGGCAACTCGCCGGTACTTACTCACCCCCGTTTGCTAAAGAATTCTCAGAAGAAGAAAAACAAAAGCAGCTGCGATTAGTTCAAGAAAGTGGAGCTCACTATGTTTGGGTTGGTCTTGGGGCCCCCAAACAAGAACGCTACGTAGTTCAAATGGCCCAGCATGCCTCTCAAGGAGTTTGGTTTGCAGTAGGTGCCGCCTTTGATTTTTATGCGGGCGTTAAACCAAGAGCTCCACGTATCGTTCAAAAAATTGGAATGGAGTGGGCTTTTCGCATGATGTCTGAACCAAGACGCTTAACCAAAAGATACTTCTCCACTAATCCTGTGTTTATCAAACTCGCCTTACAAGAATTGTTATTCAGCAAAAATTAACACAAAGTATAAATAAGTTGAGATGTTGACTCTCAACCCCAATGCTCTTATTCTTGCGAGGATGAAGATCTTAGTCACAGGTGGCGCCGGTTATATCGGTAGCCATGTTGTTCGAAGGCTTACAGAAAATAAGTTTGAAGTTATTGTACTTGATAACCTCACCACAGGTTTTCGAGAAAGCCTATTACACAATGAACAATTTATTTTTGGAGATGTAGGCGACAAAGCAGTCCTTGATAAAATTTTTAGCACCCACAAAATCGAAGCCGTTCTTCATTTCGCAGCATCGATAGTTGTCCCTGAATCTGTAAAAAACCCACTCAAGTATTATCAAAACAACACTCGAAACACACTAACACTCATAGACGCTTGTGTCCGACATAAAATAAAGAATTTTATTTTTTCAAGCACCGCAGCTGTATACGGAGTACAAACAAAAGGGCACATTACCGAAGACTCTCAACTCCAACCTATAAACCCTTATGGTTGGTCCAAATTGATGAGTGAACAAATCTTAAAAGATACATCACATGCAAACCCTGATTTTACTCATGTGATTCTTCGTTATTTCAATGTTGCAGGAGCTGATCCAATGGGTCGCATCGGGCAACGTAGCCCAGAGTCAACTCTCCTCATAAAAGTGTGCTGCCAAGTGGCTCTTGGCTTAAAAGAAAAAGTAGAAATTTTTGGAAACGATTATCAAACTCCCGATGGCACCTGCATAAGGGATTATATTCATGTAGAAGACCTAGCTGAATCCCATATTTTAGCACTGAAACATCTCCTCAATGGTAAACCCACCCTGACTGCCAACGTGGGTTACGGGCAGGGCCATAGTGTTTTAGAAGTTATTGATATGGTCAAAAAAGTCAGTGGAGTTGATTTCAAAGTCATTCACAGCCCACGAAGACCGGGTGACCCACCCCTATTGGTAGCCAAGGCAGAGAGAATCTGTGAAAAACTGCATTGGACCCCCCAATATCAAGACTTAAAAGTGATTATTGAGCACGCCTGGCAATGGGAAAAATTACTCGCAAATGAGACGTGAATTGATTAATGTGCCTATTTTAAAGGAGAGTCATGAGCACTACTAAGAAAGCCTTTATCACTGGTATCACAGGCCAAGACGGGTCTTATTTAGCTGAACTTCTTTTAGAAAAAGGCTACGAAGTCCACGGACTCATCCGTCGCGCCAGTACATTTAACACAGGTCGAATTGATCATCTTTACCGCGACCCTCATTACCAAGACACACGACTTTTTCTTCACTATGGCGATCTCAGCGATTCAACAAATCTTAATCAAATTCTTAAGGCCGTCAAACCAACAGAGGTTTATCATCTAGGGGCTCAAAGTCACGTTCGCGTGAGTTTCGATATGCCCGATTACACTGCCGATATTACTGGAACCGGAACAGTTCGTTTACTCGATGCGATTTTACATTCAGGGATTGAAACCAAATTTTATCAAGCTTCAAGCTCAGAGATGTACGGAAAAGTGCAAGAAGTTCCACAAAAAGAATCAACACCCTTTTACCCACGCAGCCCCTATGGTTGCGCAAAGGTTTTCGCCTATTGGATCACCGTAAATTATCGTGAAGCGTACAAAATGTTTGCCTGTAACGGTATTCTCTTTAATCATGAGAGTCCACGTCGAGGCGAAACATTCGTTACACGCAAAATCACTCGAGCCCTAGCCAAGATTGTTGCGGGTCAACAGCGAGATCTCTTTGTTGGAAACCTCGATGCCAAGCGCGATTGGGGTTACGCAAAAGATTATGTTGAAGCAATGTGGTTGATGCTTCAACAACCAAAAGCTGATGACTATGTTATCGCTACCGGCGAAACACACACCGTTAAAGAATTCTTAGAAATCGCCTTTGGATTAGTTGGCCGAGATTACCGTGAGCATGTCAAAATTGACCCTCGCTATTTCAGACCTACTGAAGTTGATTTGCTCATTGGAGATCCCACAAAGGCACGTAAAGAGCTCGGCTGGAAGACAACTCTTTCTTTCGAAGGCCTTGTTCGCCTGATGGTTGAAGAAGATCTTAAGGCTGAGGGAATTGACCCTACAACTATTATGAAGGGTTAGAAATACAGTGAGCGACACAAAATCTTGGAACGTAAAAAACCCAGTACTTTATAACGATTTCAAAAATCTCAAAATCACAGTCACTGGTGGCAATGGCTTTTTAGGCCGCCATCTCGTAGCACAACTTATTGAACGTGGTGCTCAAAAAGAAAATATCTATTGCCCCACTAGTCGCGAATGCGATTTGCGAAAGCCCCAAGACGCAGCACAAGCTGTGAAAAATAAAGATCTAGTGATTCATCTCGCTGCCCGAGTGGGTGGCATAGGTTTAAATCAAAAATGCCCGGCAGACTTAATTTATGACAACGCAACTATGGGCATCAACGTCATCCATGAAAGTCATAAAGCTAAAGTTAAAAAAATTGTAGTCGCTGGCACCGTATGCGCTTATCCAAAATTTACTCCAGTTCCATTTAAAGAAGAAGATCTCTGGAACGGTTACCCCGAAGAAACAAATGCTCCCTATGGAGTAGCTAAAAAATTATTGTTAGTTGCCCTTCAATCATATCGCCAGCAATATAATCTCTCTGGAATTTTTTTATTACCCGCAAATCTCTACGGGCCCCATGATAATTTTGATCTTGAATCATCCCATGTTATTCCAGCCATGATTCGCAAATTCGTTGAAGCCCGCACAAATGAAACGCCCACTGTTACACTTTGGGGTGATGGCAGTCCGTCACGTGAGTTTTTATATGTAGAAGATTGTGCTCGCGGTATTATTGAAGCCACTTTAAAGTATGATGGCCCCGAGGCCATTAATTTAGGTACACATGAAGAAACGCAGATTAAATATTTAGCCGAAACTGTAAAAGATCTTGTGGGCTATAGTGGTTTAATACAATGGGATACCAATCGTCCCAACGGGCAACCCAAACGCCAACTTGACGTTTCACGTGCAGTAGAGGCCTTTAATTTTAAAGCTCAAGTAACTTTACGTGATGGTTTGAAAAAAACTATCGATTGGTATGCGGAGAATAAATTATGAAACATGGAAATTGCCGATTTTGTAAAACTGAACTAAAAACGTCAGTGGCCGATCTTGGGATGTCGCCTTTAGCAAATGCATATATACGTCCAGAGCGTAAAAGGGGCCTAGAGTATTTTTTCCCGCTTCATGCATTTATCTGTGACAAATGCCTACTTGTGCAAGTTGAAGAATTTGAAACACCTCAAGCCATTTTTAGCGATTACGCTTATTTTTCTTCATACTCTAAAACCTGGCTAACACATTGCCAAAAATACACCAGCCTCATGATCGAAAAATTTGGGCTCAACCCCAAAAGCCTGGTTATCGAAATTGCGAGTAATGATGGCTATCTACTTCAATATTTTAAAGAAAAGAATATTCCCGTAATAGGAATCGAACCTGCTGAAAACGTAGCCAAAGTAGCAGAGCAAAAAGGGATTCCAACTGTTGTAAAATTCTTCGGCGTACAAACAGCACAAACATTAATTGAGTCGGGTAAAAAAGCAGATCTTCTCTTAGGTAATAACGTTTTAGCTCATGTTCCTGATCTCAATGACTTCGTAAAAGGGATGAAACTTCTTCTCAATGATCATGGTGTGCTCACCATGGAATTTCCTCACCTACTAAATCTTATTGAACAAAATCAATTTGATACAATTTACCACGAGCACTTTTCTTATTTCTCACTTCAAACAGTTGAACGCGTGTTTAATCACCATGGTCTTACACTTTTTGATGTTGAAGAATTGCCAACTCATGGGGGCTCCATCAGAATTTATGCCCATCACAAAGAAGATACGACACATAAACTCACTCCCAATATTGATCGCCTCAAAGAAAAAGAAGCAAAATCAGGCTTAAATAAAATTGAAACTTACAAAAAATTTAACGACAAGGTGTGGGATACTAAAAGAAAACTTTTAGAATTTCTTATCTCTGCAAAACGTGAAGGCAAAACGATTGTCGGTTATGGTGCACCTGCAAAAGGCAACACACTTTTAAATTTCTGCGGAATTCGACAAGACTTTTTAGATTATACCGTCGATATTTCCCCTCATAAAATCGGATGCCTACTGCCCGGCACTCATATTCCTATTGAGCATCCCGATAAAATCAAAGAAACAAAACCTGATTACGTACTTATTTTACCTTGGAATTTCAAAGAAGAGATCATGGATAAAACCCAATTCTTAAGAGAATGGGGCGGAAAATTCGTGATTCCAATACCCGAAGTTCGCATCATCGATTAATTATAAAATTAATTTCAATAAATACCCTGGGCTCGCAGAAATTCTTGAATTTCTTTTGCAGGAAGTGCGACTCCCTTAAGATGTTTTATATACTTATATTCTTTATTCAATTCTGGTGAACCCATCCGCGCCTTGGTGATACCCACTACATAACCAGAGCTATCCATCACTGGTCCACCACTGTTTCCCTCTAAGGTATCAGCAGTATGCCAAAGAGTTCGATGTTGCAGTTTAGAATTCTTACGTCCCTCAAATTGGGCGTACCCACTAACAATGCCTTGAGACCACAGAGTCACTAGATATATTTCAGGTTTTGGCACATTCCAAACTTTACGCATATTTAAAGCGGGGTTACCCAAAAGATAGACTTGGTCACCCGCAGAAACTGGATCAACTTTAAATTGCACAGGTTCAAGGATTCTCCCTTTTGGCATTTCAATTTCAACAAGTGCCATGTCGAGATCTGAATCTTTAGCGCCGTAATTAGTAAGTTTTGTGATCCAAGAATTGGCATCTGAAGTAGAAACGACGGTACCTAGAATTTGATAGTGATAACCAACTTGAACTCGAGAGTTATATGCAAAATCAGACTTAATGCGCTCTACAACATGTGCGTTGGTGAGAAATATTCCGATAGTTTTATTTTTCTCTATTTTTGTCCCAACTAAAAATGCAGTACCCCGTGCTGTTTTTCCGTTGCTGCTGACTGCATAAATACAAACAGTCGCTTTTTCAGTACGCTGAAATATTGGCGCCAGTGTCGAGAGAGGGTGAAACCCTTCTTCCGCATGAGCAAATTGATATGTAAAAATGAATACACATAAAATGACTAAAGTCTTTCCCCGTCCCATATTTTCCCCTTATTTTTGACCCACAATAAGGACGCTCCGCAGAAAAGTAAAAGTATAAACTCTTAATAATTCTGTAAGGAATATTTACACGCCTCGTGACAAAAGTAATTCTCTCGCCTAAGCTAAGTTCATGGACTCTAGAACACCCGGTAAACAACCAAAAAAGCGCAGCGTATGGATTCCAGTAGTAACGGGTCTTATGCGAAAAAATGGCAAAATCCTTTTAGGTTTACGACCTCAAGGAGAAAGTTTAGCGGGTTCTTGGGAATTTCCTGGCGGGAAAATAGACCAAGGAGAAACTCCCGAACAAGCTCTCAAACGTGAACTTATGGAAGAACTTGCCATCGAAGCTGAAATTGGTGAGCTTCGCCTCGTTCACACACACTCTTATGGTGAGCGCGGAGTTTTGCTCATGTTTTATGATGTTCATTTCTGGAAAGGTGAACCCAAAACAGTTTATCACGAAGACTTAAAGTGGGTTGACCCTGATGAAATGGAAAAACTTCAGATACCCGAAGCAAACAGAAATATACTTAAAAAATTAATCAAGATTATCAAAGTGTGAACTAAGTGCCACGCATCGCCTATATTTCAAGCACATTCCCCGATTATCAAAAATGTGGAACAGGCATTTACGCAGGTTATCTTACCGAAGCACTTGCGCAGCAAGGGCACGACGTTCATGTAATCACGTCAAGCATTCCTGAAATTCGCCCGACATTTGGCAAAGTTACTGTTCATAAAGCGTTGAGTGGTTGGAATATGCCGGATCTCCCAAAACTCATGCGCTTATTTTTTCAAATCAAACCTGACATTATTCACATCAATCACCCAACAGCAATCGCAAGTGCTAAATCAAAAGTGCTCGTCAATCTTTTGCCTGAAATTAATCGCACCACTTGGAAGCTACCCTTAATCACTACTATTCACGAATTTCCGAACGTAAGCTTACTTGGAAAATTAAAAATTATTCCTATGCTTCTCTCTAGTGACGTAGTCACTGTGACCAATAGGCATTACAAAGAAAAAATGCTCAAGTATCTCCCAGCAAATTATGACAGACGCATTCAGGTCATTAATCTTGGCTCACAGTTTAAACAAAATTTGCCTGCCAGAACCAAATTTGAACAAAAACAAAGATGGGATATCAACCCTGATGATAAAGTCATAGGTTTTGTCGGCTTCATCACACCACCAAAGGGTTTTCACAATCTCATCACAGCCGTTACACCTCTATTGAAAAAAGATCCAAAGTTAAAAGTATTAGCACTTTCTAGTTGGAATCTCACAAAACCCTCATACCGCCAAAAAATCATGGATCTCATTGAGAAAGCAGGAATCTCTCATCAAGTGATTTTTTCTGGTTTTCTTGAAGATGACGATCTTTGGTCAGCCCTGAGTGCTATTGATCTTTGCGTATTTGCGTTTGATTTTCCCGTAGAAGAAAGAAGCTCTGGCCCTTTACGACAAGTCATATTTAAAGGCCTACCCACTGTAGTTTATGCCAACGATATAAATTATTCTGAATTTGGTTTTAAACATAAAGAAAACATCTGGTTTACCCCGATTGGAAACACAGAGGCACTTCGAAACGATATACAAAATCTACTTGATCACACAGAACAACTTGAGAACCTTTCACAAGGTGCATTGGCTTTGCGCCACGAACTTAGCTTTGATGCTATTTCAAATGCATTTAGCCGCGTGTATTCTGATCTGTTAACACGGCGGTAAGTGCTTCAATGACTTTTCGTTGCTCACCATCAGTAAGCTCTGGAAATATAGGAAGTGCAAGTGCTCGCTTAGCGCAATCAACGGCAACCGGAAAACCTTCCTCTTTAAATCCCAATTCTTTCATAACAGGTTGAGCTGGAATTGTTTTGGGGTAAAAAATATCTGTAGGAATTCCTTTTTCATCTAATTTTTTGCGTATGCCATCACGATCATTTACCAAGACCACAAATTGATTCCAAACATGGCTACGCCCACCAACTGTTCTGGGTAAAACTAAACGCTCTGATTTTACTAATGGTGACAATGCTTCAATATATTGACGTGCCAATTGATTACGACGAGCGACCCAAGTATTTAAATGTCGAAGTTTTACTCTCAACACTGCAGCTTGAATAGCTGATAGACGAGAATTCCAACCCAATAGATCATGGGTGTAACGAACTTTCATACCATGTACACGCAAAAGTTTTGCTTTTTCAGCGAGCTTGTCATCATTTGTTGAAACAGCTCCGCCTTCACCTGCACCACCTAAATTTTTTGTCGGATAAAAACTTACAGCTCCCATTGTGCCCATTGAACCAGCACCATGATCGCTATATTTTGCACCAATAGATTGTGCGGCATCTTCAAGAACCATTAGGTTATGTCTTTTTGCAAAACTCAAAATCGAATCCATCTCGCAAGCCTGACCAAAAAGATGCACAGGCATGATGGCTTTTGTTTTATCACTCATGTGTTTGCTTAACGAACCAGGGTCAATATTATATGTCACAGGATCAATATCAACGAACACAGGTTTTGCCCCTGTTAATAAAATCGAACTTGTTGATGCAAAAAAACTAAAGGGTGATGTGATTACTTCATCACCTGGGCCAATATCCATTGTCTTAAGTGCCAAAACAAGAGCATCAGTACCCGAAGAACAGCTAATCACATGTTTAACACCCATGTACTTTGCCACTTCACTTTCAAAAAGTGTAACCTCATCTCCCATAACGAATGCTTGTTTTTCAAACACACGATTTACGACATCCATGACTTCGTCTTTGATTGTCTGATGTTGTCTTGTAAGATCAAAAAAAGGAAACATAGACTGGCTCATTGGTGTTCCTCCACATTTAGGCCTCCAAGAATACACAGGCTCTTCTAGATTGCCAATCTATAGTTGATTTAACTCTTGCTCCCGAATAGGTCTAATAGAGATGAAAAAACCACTTCCTCAGCATTGGCGAATTTGTTTTGTCACACAAAAGTTTCCACAGTCGGAATTTGCCGACGACTATGGTTATCTATGGTCATTAGCTCAACAATTGGTCGCCCGCGGCCATGAAATCATTGTTATAACCGCTGAACATCACGTTGCTAACGCCATACAAAATGTAAATGGAATTCAAATTCACTACCTGGGCTCATCATTTTCTGGAGATCCATCATTTTCTTCAAAAGAAGCCGCACTTGATCGTGTAGAAGAACTTCATCTTGAAAAACAAATAGACTTAATACATTGCGTCGATAACGTGGGGCTTAATATTGCGTTGAACAAAAAGACTCTGAACATCAATCTGGCCGTGGATGTTAACGTCATCCAACTTGATCAAATATTTGGAATATTGGGCATGACTGAAGAAAATTTCTTAAGTTACTTTAGAACATGCTGGGCCGTAGGCTTTAGATTTATGAAAAGTTTTTTTGGTGAAGAACACAAACAACTGGCTCGAGCAGATGGCATTTTTGTAGGAAGTCACCAGCAACGAGACATTCTGGAGCGTTATTACTATATTCCCTCTCGAAAAACCTACGTGATTCCCTTTGGAATAGACACGCGGGGTTTTAAGCCTATCGATACTAAAGCCCAGATCTTAGAAAAACTTGAAATTGAGCCTGATACCAAAATCATTCTTACGGTTACACCCATGGATAATGCTGAAGAGACCAAAAATTTGCTCACAGCCTTTGAACGGGTAGTAATAAAAAAACCAAAAACAGCCCTGATTATTGCCGGCGATGGACCAAAGCGTCGAGAATTAGAATTCCACACACTCCACCTTGCCCTGGCAAGCAAAGTGCATTTTACAGGCACCTTACCTCCCGAAGAGATCAACGTGTACATCAATGCCAGTGATGCTTACGTCAATTTATACAGCAAATCTTCAGGTTTTGAACCCACCGTGTTAGAAGCCATGGCTTGTAGTAAAACAGTGATTGCGAGTGAAGTTGGAACGAGCAGTAATATCATTGAAAATGGAGTTGACGGCTTTTTACTACGACCCACTGAGATCGGTACACTGAGTCGCCTACTTTTAGAGATTGTTTCAGGTCAAATCGATACTAAAAGCATCGGAGAAAGAACACGACAAAAAATACTAAAAATGTTTGATACTAAGTGGATGGTCGACGAAACTATTCAAGCATACCAAAATATACTTCTGAGCACAGGAAAGTATAAGAAATGACTTCGTCCCAACGAATAAAATCGAATATCAGGGCCGTACTTGCAAAGCCTCTTATAATTCTTACTTATTTATATGTCGTTTCACTTACTTGTTCTATGGCTGGTATGGAAATCACTGCCTGGATGATTGCATTACTTTTCATTCTTTACACAATCGTTGATCGCATCAGTAAAAACAAACATCTCGAATTTCACACAATAGGGATTGAACTTCCATTATTGATTTTCATAATCGTTGTGATTTGTGGCTTAAAAATAAACGCGCCTGAAGGTGATTTTTGGTTTGCTCTGGGAAGTTTACGAAACCTTGTTTTGCTCGTGATGTTTACTTATTCACTTCAACTCGTGCGTAATCTTAATCGTGTATTTGCCATTCTCGTGGGTTGTGCTTCGCTCATAGCTATTTATGGTATTTGGCAACACTTCTCAGGCATTGATCTCTGGCGTTTAAGCCAAAGAGCCCTTGTTCAAGTGAATTGGGGAGATCAAAGCGTTTATTCGACAGTAGGTTTTTTCAGTCATCATTTAACCTATGGCCATAGTTTCATGATGATTTTATGTTTGCCCTGGGCAGCCCTACTTTTATCTCGTAGAAATCGCTGGTGGCAAATTGCATTGTTTATCGTTTCATTCTTGCTCATATTCACGAGCATTATTTTTACATACGGACGCGGTGCTTGGATTGCACTTCTGGTCTGCCTCCCCATGATGGCTTTTTTCGCAAGCCGAAAACTTTTTTTCATCACCGTCACACTTCTTGCGATCAGCGGCGGCGGTCTTCTCAAATTTGATTCAAACTTTAGAGAACGTGCACTCTCGGTATTTGCACAAAATTACAACAGCAATGAAGAACGCAAACAAGTTTGGCAAGCCAACATGGCCATGTTTCATGACCACCCCTGGATCGGCGTTGGTTACCGACAAAATGAACCACTTACAAATACCTATTATAAAAAATTGGGAATTCCAGAAGGCCTTGCGGGCCACGCACATAGCAATTATGTAGAGCTTCTTTCAACTACCGGAATATTAGGTTTTAGTTGTTACATGCTTTTCATTTTAGCTTTTGTGTTGATGACAGCACGATTGTTTTCCACAATTCCCACAACTCACTACTGGCATCGTGTTTTTGCCTTATCAGCTCTGGGCGCCCAACTAGCCTTTCATGTAGGTGGGCTCACGCAATGGAATTTCGGCGATGCAGAAGTTCAACACCAATTCATCTTCTGGCTCGCAGTAGTGGCCTATATGAGCCAAAGGTATTACGCACATATTGTTCCCGATGATCAGAGCTTGTAACGCTGTGCACGCAAAATATCCATAAGCTCGATAACCAGCGAAATAACTACGGTTTTTGAAAATATGTGTTGAATCAAAGGCAAGTGCTTGTATCATGAAATCAGCAGGGGGATTTAATGACAAAAGCAGATCTGATTAATCAAATTTCAGAAAAAGCCGGTATCACGCGCGTTAAAGCAGAAACCGTTGTGAATACCATATTTGACTCGATGGTTGAGGCTCTCATGCGTGATGACAGAATCGAAATTCGTGGTTTTGGCTCATTTGTTAACCGTGCTTATGGTGCCTATCAAGGTCGAAATCCACGCACCGGTGAGATCATTAATGTAGAAGAAAAGAAATTACCGTTTTTTAAGGTTGGAAAAGAACTTAAAGAAGACGTTAACAAACCTAATAAATAATCTGCCTACAACCTAACTCTTACTCACCAGATCCAAATTCATCTAAAGATTCGCTTTGTGGAATTTCCTGAATTGCGTTTCCTCGTGACTCATTATCAGCTTTAAGTTCTTGA
Source organism: Oligoflexia bacterium (assembly GCA_034439615.1). Taxonomy (NCBI): domain Bacteria; kingdom Pseudomonadati; phylum Bdellovibrionota; class Oligoflexia; species Oligoflexia bacterium. The sequence continues at coordinate 18,579 of JAWXAT010000018.1, forward strand.
GCCACAGGGTCAGGACGATTTGCATCGTTATTCGAAGCTACTTCAAGAATCACACGTTGAGCTTTTAAATTTCTTTTATTAATATCAACGTGCCCGAAATCCCATTCAAAATGATATGAATCTTTTGAACCGGAGGTGTAAACCAAAGACTCATTGAGTTTATCTCGTGCAATCATTTTTGCCGTCTTAAGATCTTCAACACTGACGTCGTTAAAAACTGTATCTTTTAAATTTGGGCAATTGCGAAATCGATAAGGCGAATTTCTTGAGCCTTTCGAACAATCCCAATTATCTTCGATGACTTTAAGAATATGATACTTAGCTAGTTTTTTTGCTTTATCAATTTTTGTGTTCTTTAGAAACTTTGTATAAATCTCGTCACTGGTCATACCTCTTAGATTTTTCTTACCATCTTCAGAAATATTTGTGATGGTTTCGCTAATCTCGCGCAAATAGCTTTGATAAAGTTTCGGGTTAACATCTTCATTACTTAATTCAGAATAGAATTTTTTTGAGTTTAGTAACTTCATGCGAACAAGGTCTGCTTTAATCACACGTTCAAGTTTAGTGAGTGGTGTGTTTTTTTCAGCTAGCGGGTACAATGTCTCTGGATTTAATCTATCTAATCCAACAAGACCTTGAAAAGCTTGTGCTGAAAAACTCACTAAGACCGCAGTGGTCATTAAAAGAGTACTGATTTTTGAGGGCTGCCAAAACACGAAAATCCTTTTGTTGGTATTGTGAATAACTCATCTAAGTATGCTAAATTGTACGGTATTTACCGCATTGCGTCAATAAATTACACTCTACTTTTGAAAAAAATATACACCTTAAAACCTAGTAATTTCATATAGTTATTTTGCATGCCCCCTGGTAGTTTGGGGCCTATGATGAGTTCATATGACCAGTGATTTGAAACGCACTGAATTTCTTAAAAGTCTCAAAAATTCAGCCTATCCTGCTTCTGAGGATGGTGTTTTGCCACTTTCTCATGTGAATGAAATCACTATGAGTAAAGCGTTTAAGACTGCGGGTCGTATTCAAATCATTAATGATCAAGAAATACGTTTAACTTCAAATGGTGTGGAGCGAAATTTTGAAATACCACAGACGTTAACTTTCGGTGGGTCAATACTATTTGAGATATTAAAACCAAATGATATCGTTTTGATCACTATCGAAAATAAAAAAATTCAAAATATAAAACTACTTGTCCCATCACTACTTGAAAACCCACTAAGTGAAAACACACTCACGCCTGATCGTGCTCATCAATGGCAAGTGTTTATTAAAACTCTTAAATATTTTTTTGCCGCCAGAGAGTTTATTGAATTACGAACACCCACTTTAGTTTCATCACCTGGGCTTGAACCTCACCTCGATGTTTTTAAAACGCAGCTTAACTTTGGCCGAGTAGAAAAAAACTATTATCTGCCTACCAGCCCCGAATTTCATTTAAAAAAGGCATTGGCACTAGGGTTTGAGCGTTGTTTTGAAATCAAAGAGTGTTTTCGAAATAATGAAATCAGTGAACACCATCAACCAGAATTTTTAATGCTCGAATGGTATAGAGCTTATGCCACAAGCAATGCTCTTATTGAAGACATCAAACAATTGATTCCTTTTCTGATAGAAGAATTAGGCATCTCATCACACTTTCCAAAAGAAATTTTCGTTGAAGTCATTAAAATGGAAATGCTTTGGAAAAACACAGTGGGTTTTGACCTTACACCACAAACTTCTCAAAATGATTTAGCAAAACTTGCTCATAAGCTTCAACTTGATTTTAACGAGAAAGAAAATTTTGATGACCTATTTGCTAGAATATTTTTAGAAAAAATTGAACCTGAATTACAAAAGAATTTAAACCCCGTCATTGTTTGGCATTATCCTCCGAGCCAAGCAGCACTTGCGCGCTCAACAACTGATGGTTGGGCCGATCGTTTTGAACTTTATTGGAAGGGTCTAGAGATCGCTAACGCATTTCATGAACTAAATGACCCCGTTGAACAATTAATTCGATTTAAAAACGATCAAGAAAAAAAATCATCACTTAATAAAGAAGTGGTTCCTATAGATGACGAATTTATGAATGCACTTAAATGGGGAATGCCACCTTCTGCCGGGATTGCACTAGGTGTAGAGCGCCTTTTTATGGCGCTCTTTGAAATTAAAAAGATCAGTGAAGTAAGATTGTTTCCCCAACACCAGCGTTAATGACTTGAGCTGCAAATCGGATCCTTAAGTAAATAACAACCCACTCGAGCATAGATGGTCTTTTGGTTTGTCACATTTGTTACATGTGAACCCAATGTATAGATGAGTCGCATGGGTAAAGAATTCTCGCCTTGTGTTGCCGCCATTAATGGAATCGCAAACTTTCCGTCACTAATGCCTTCAAATAACGCTCGCTCATCTGCACTATTTACTTCAGAAGAACCTCGGCGCTTTAACATATCCACCATCGATCTTACTTGTAGATCTGCTTGATTTAAAAACCAAGTCTTGTTCTGCAAAAAGTTGGCTTCACGTTTTGCTTTATCTTCTTTTGAAAGCATTTCTGTATATTCAAGCATCAAATTTTTAGCGTTTTGTAAACTCGCCTCATCTCCTTCTTTTACTAAAGGTGTGGCTACCATTTGAATAAGTTTTGAATATCCCTGTGCGGTCTGAACAAATTCTTGTGCACCTAACTTGTCACTTTTTTCTACACTACTTATTTCAGTAGTCGCCATATTAAACAAGCGGCCAACATGCTTCAATGCTCTTTGCGCCATGTTTGATTTAAGTTCAGGGTCACCAATCATAGAGCGTTGAATTGCAGTTAAAAGTTTTCCCGCTTTTTCAGCTGTATTTGTCAGGTCAAAAGTAGGCTCAGTAGTCTTCATGCTTGGAGCTAGAGTTGCTTTTAAATTTTTCTCAATATTGGGAGATTTTTGATTTTGCGCAACTCTATCTGCGATGACGTTTTGTAAGAGTTGAAGATAAATGCGAAGCTCTTGGTTATACGCATTTACAAAACCAGCGGGTGTACTTCGACCCGTTTCAGTGGTGATGAATTGATATCCCTTCATATAATTGAAGAAATTTGAGAGTACTGACCAGAGACTTGCATCGTCCCCGCCTTTTTCTAGTTTGCTATATTTTTTAGCGTAATAATCTTTGATAGTAAAATGTCTCTGCACTGATTCAATGGGATGTTGCATTTTACCAGGAGCATAAAGAGCTTCTTGCATAACTTTATGGTATTTTTCTTTTTTCTCAGACAAAGTTTGTGACAATTCTTCACGATGTTTATTCACCCATTTATATGTGTGAATAATAATTCCCATATGCTCACGATCTTCGGTAGAAATTTTACCACCTTCGCCTACATATAGATTTAAAAGCGCCTCAGTTAAACGTTTTTGCTGAATTCCACCAACATCAGGCCCCTGATCTTTAGCAACAGCTGAATTTGCCGCTGCTGGAGCTGTATGTGCTGCATGTGTAGCTTGTGGTGCTGTATCATTATCGTTGAAATTATTATTACTGCTAGCTTGCAGAGCAATATCTTCAGTTGTTGCACGAGGGGGTATTGTATTAAAGAATTTTGTAGTCAAAAATTCTCTTACTACATCATAGATATACTCAGTAATTTTTTGAGGCTCAGTTGGATGCCATTCACCTTCATTTTTTTGAAATTCACTCGTGTTAGTCATGCCCGCAGCTAACCACCTAGCTATACGACTTAAAGCATTTCGCTTCATCTCTTCTGCCAAAGGACTTTCCTTGTCAGATGCTGCATCAAACGAATTATACATAATACGATTACGAGTCTGATTTACTTCTTGAGTCACCGGATCAGTGCTCGCAAATGCATCTGGATTAGCGACTTTAATCAGACTTGAGATATCACTTAGAGTAAAATTCTTAACTTTACCGGCCACTTCTTTCATACTTGCATTGTGATGTTTGAGAATTTCTTGCTCCCAATACATAGGTGTTAAATTTTGTGGAATGCAAAATTCTTTCTGTGCTGGTGAACCACCCGCACAACTATCAGCTTTATAAAATGGTCGATTTAAAACTTCTTTGTCAAAATTTTGAATCATATCTAATTTTTCTTTTAGCAAATCAACTTTATCTTTAGGATGAATGTGCCAAATTTCTTCATTTAACACAAAATGGGGGTCATCTTCTCTCATGCCTCTAGCAATCCAAAGATACCAACTCTCTTTGCGTTTGCTCTCATTGATTGTCTCTGCAACAGCAGTGGTCCAAATAGAATTGGTTTCAGAAAGATCTTTTAGAATAATGGCATTTCTATACTCAGAGTAAGCATTGTTTAAAAGTGTAAGCCGCGCTTGTACAAAACCTTCAGGCTTAAAGTTTTGAACCTTCTGAACGAAATCTTTTTTACGCTCGACATACCACAGGTCAAGGCATGGCCCCGCCATTGGATAACTAACATCAAGAGTTATTGGACTCTCAACAGCTGCTAAACATTTTTCATAGGATGTTGGGTCAAGATATTCAGCCATGTAGTTCTCACTGAACTCTTTCATAAAATCAAATGCTTGAGCATAAAAATAGGGCTTATTGGCATGCCATTTATTATTGTTATCGATATATCTCTTTGATGTAGTTTTACCACTATCATCATGAAAAAATTTAAGCCAAGAAAAACTCTTTCCTTCGTTTGCATGCATGCTCCAAGGAAGTGTTTCATCGCGCTTAGGATCCAAATACCAAGTCACAGCTTCTACAAGTTTGCGCTCAGCTTTTTGTAAATGTGTCAGAGCCACAGCCGATTCTACATGTGGCATTGCAACGGCTGAAATAACCGCATCTACTAAGAAAAACCCTGCTGTAAGTAAAGCATTGCCTGTCCATAAAAACACACCAGGTGCAGCCTTCACAGCGCGTGCTAATCGGGGCATATTAATAGATTTAACAATACGAACTTTGGAGGGTAAGCCTAAACCTTTTGGGCCATGTGCAATTTTATAGAGCATGATGCGACCGTTTTTAATTTTTGAACCGTAAACAGATAATCCGAGATGTTTACTTGCCTGAAGGGTTCCATAGGTCTTTGCAACCATACCAATTTGAATACCATGATAGAATTTTTTAAAGTGTGATTCTGGTTTATTCAGATCAGCTAAAATATATTTCATGAAATTAACTCTCATGCGCTGACGAAATACTCTTTTTAAATCTGGGTCATTCGTTGGTGGATCATTAGGTCTATCTGGGTTTACAACACCCTTGTGCTGATCATAGCTATCAAGTATCGCGCGCATGCGAGGATGATTATACACTTCTGAAAAATACGCGGTGATGATATCTCCCATTGGAAGTACCAAGAAACTTAGTTTTTTAGAAACTTCCATTGCGTTAGTCGGGATATGCGCATTTTGTATTGGACTCAAAAGATGCATATTATCTTGTCTGAGAACTTTTTGCTGAAAGCTTTCCATCGCTGCGCCCTTCAAAGGGCTTGCCCTATCAAGTGGAGCCGGTCTAAAACTAGGAGCAGAATATTCTGAGTAACCAAAATGTCGGGCTTTGAATCCACCAACTTGTCTTAATAGACCAGTAGAAAGCCCCATTGATCCTTCAAACATACCCATGGTGAGATGAAAATCAACGCCCACTAATGAATGAATAAAATCAGTCCAACGCTGTGGATCCCCGGATAGGCCCGCTTGAAAAGCCTCACTGATGGTCATTGCAAATAACAATTTAGCATAACCGATGGGTACAATGGTTTGTTTATGAACACTGCCCCTATTGAGCATGTCTCTTAAACTTAAGATCTCGCCATCTTGTGCAATCTCTTTTGTAACGGCAGCTGGCCCTTGAGTCGCAGCAAGCCATGCAGGATCTAAATTTGTTCCAAAACCGTTAAGTTTAACTTTAACAGGGTTATTTGCTGAATCTTTCGCACGAAGATCTTTTACATTTTGAGCAAGTAGAGCTTCATTATTATTAGGTTTGTTTAGATTTTTATTTTTTAGATTTAAAAATTTATTCTCTGCTCGCCGATCACGCTCTTGATTTTTATTTTCAATCTTAGCAGCTACTTCTTCAGTTTCTTGAGCGCGCAGCTGAATTTTTGCTGCTTCCATTTGCTGTTTAGAAATTTCTTCAGCGGTTTTTGTATAATCAATTTTAGCTTCTAACTCAGCAGCTTGTTTTCTTAATTTCTCAGCTTGTGCACGCAGAGCATCTACTCGCTCACCAAGTTCAAAAGGTGAGAGCTTTTCATCTGTGCGACTAATAATATATTTTAATTGCTCTTGTTTCTTTTTAAGTGTTTCTAGCTCACTTGTTAAGCGTGGCAACTGCTCATAATCCGATAGTTTTACAGTAGCTTTTGGGTCAGATTTTTTCGCTTTAATATCACCAATAGAACCTTCAGTGTCTACAATCGCTTCTTGAATTTCTTTAAGTGCAGTTTTGTAATCAGGTCTTTGGGTTCTTTCTGTTACCAGCGGTGTTGTTACTCGAATAGTAGGAGTTTTTGTTTTTAAACGCGCTTCTCGCGCTTTAAAATCTTGAAGATCAGCATTATTAATAGAAATTTTTGTTTTAAGAACATTCAGTCGCGTTAAATCAGCAATGCTAGATTTGCTATCTTCAATTTTTTTCTCAATTTTATCTTTTTCATCATTAAAAATTTTATTTTGATCTTCAATTCCTTTAATTCTTGTTTGAACGTCTTCAAATGTTAAACGGCTAAGATCTTCTTTAATTAATGGAGCTGCTGGCTTTAAATTAGCTTTTAATTGCGCCAACTGAGCTTCTAATTGGGGAAGCTCTGCTTTCATAGCGGCAATGTTAAACTTCATTACTCGTTGTGCTTTATATTCATCAGTTGTTGCGTTTCCTGCTTTAATTCGTTTATTTAAAATCTTCTCTTCATTTGTAAGACGCAAGATTTCAGTTTTTTGCCCCATGATTTTTAATTTAAGACTCGCAATTGGATTTTCTTTTTTTTCTTCTTTAATATTATCAATCGGTACACGGCCACCAACTTGCGCCCATGCTCCGTGAGTCATACCCACGCTTGATTCAATAAAGAAAATCAGAGTCAAAAAGTTTAAGAATAATTTTCTCATGCTTACCTCTACTGCTTCTTAAAGCAAGGCCTGGGCCACAGAAGACCCTAGAATCCCCTATAATTACAATGATTTAGCTTAGAGTTACTCATTTGCAAATTCACAAACTCGCGTAAGCGGCAGACAGGCGTCTAAAGTATAGACAACAGGTTAAGGTCAGTTGATAAAAAAAGGGCCGGTATTTCTACCGACCCTTTTAGGAGTATTAGTTCCCGTATAATCTTTTATTAAATAATTACGCAGCCATTGCAGCTAAACAACGACCGGCGATCAAATCATCGGCAATCTTTGTAGCTTGTAAGCGATCTTTACCAGTTTTTTCCATTACGTATAAAATTGTTCCTTCTTTAAGAGCAAGTTTACCAGTAAGACCCTGTTTAGCCATAACAGTTTTGGTCATGCGTAGAATACCAACGTAAGCTTCAATTGCATTTGAATTACTGTATGATTTGTAAGCATCAGCGATGAATTTAGCATTAAACATACTACGTTCAGCTTTGCTTACAGATACTTCTGCGATCAATACGTCGAACATAGCACGTGTGAATTCTTGAAATTGAGTCTGTTGTGCTGTCTCAACTTTACCGATCAAAGAAAGCGCTTCATTTAAACCTTCGAAACGAGCTGGTGATTTGCGAGCTAATTCTTCAACACGGTTAAGGTCAGCCAAATTAACATTAGCATTTACTTTGCCATCTTTAGCTAAGCTTACATCTAATGAACGGCTAAGAACGTTTACATTATTAAGGAAATTAAATTTTGCGGCTTCACCACGAATTTTTGCGCCATCTCCAGAATTATTGGAAAGGTGATTGATATTTTCAGCTGTAGCAGCTGATTTAAGACCATCTACTTTTGCTTTGAGTGCTTCGTTACGCTTAGCTTGTTCAGCTGCTTCAACGCGAGCTTTCTCACCAATTGCGGGGCCTTTTAGAACTTTGGTTTCAGGCTTTACTTCACCTTTACCATGTGTTTTGGGGGCAGCTGGTTTATTTACTTGTGCGTTTACGTTTGCGCCTACAAGAACTGAGGCGATAACGACGCTACTTAAAATCATACGAAACATATTAATACTCCTATTAGTAGTTAATGTTAACGGGTTCATTTTGAAACTTATTGCAATCCAAAGGCCAGGGATTGTGATCAATGCCAGCTTTTTGAAATATTACTAAAACCGCCTAAAAATAAAGCCAACTCAATTCTATTCATAGCTCATGCCCAAATTTATGCAAAATCAGTACAAGCCAATGACAGATTTTCTCAATTTCTCTCAAGCCTGAGCTCGCATTTAAATGCCCTTATAATCGAGCCATGTACATATTGCCGTTTTACGGCGGCTCTCTGTAAACTTCTTAAGCAAATATGCAACTCAAGCGAAACCTTTTGACAGGGTATTGAAGCTTTTACTAAGGTGCCTCCTGATAGATAGTATTCAGATGCTAGCGGGGTAAGGCGATGAATAAACTCAGTCCTTTTTATATAATCCTTACACTATTGATTTGGAGTATTTCTATAGATGCACGTGCATCAAATCGCGGGTTCTATGAGCAATGCATAGGCACTTCATCTAACGAATTAACTCAAATCAGCTGCACGGTTGATAAAGATGAGGCTCGATCAATTCTAAAAATAGAAATTATCAATCTCAAGGCCACAGTTCAGGCAACTGGTAGATTCGGAAACGGGCAAGAAATTCTAAGCGTTATTAAGTCTGAACGAGTTTCGCCACAAATTACTGAACTCGGTGTTGTAGATGAGTCTATTAAAATCACAGCAATTAATAGATCAAAAATTTTAACACTGACACTTCCCTGCGGCCAGCGCGCTTACGGAATTCTCAAATATGGTTCAAAAAAAGATGCAGCATATTTAACCGATACAATTACTCAATGTGATTTTAAGATATTGCCCGCGCAATAAAAAACGCCGCACTCGCAGCAACACTTCCAACAAATAAAGTTTGAAGAGCACCTTTCAATGGGGCTGTGCCGAGAAATTTACTTTTGACATAACCAAAAACTAATAAAGCTATTAGTGTAAACCCACAAGAATACAAAAGTGATTTATGAACATCTGAAAAAATAATGTACGGAGCAAGAGGAATACTGCCTCCTGCAATATAGGCAAATGCGATTGTTAAGCCCCCTTTAAATGCTCGACGTGGATCTGGTTTTTCTAATCCCAATTCAAAGCGCATCATAAAATCAACCCAAGCCTCTGGATTTTTACTCAAAGCTTCTGCAACAGGCCGAACTGTTTTCTCATCTAATCCGTAAGCTTCAAATACTTCATAAATTTCTTTTTCTTCAACGTGCGGAATATCACGCACCTCTCGCTGTTCCCGCGCACGTTCACTTGAATAATGCTCAACTTCACTTTTCGCAGCTAAATATCCGCCAAGACCCATGGCTATTGAACCAGCAACGATTTCAGCAATACCGGCAGTTACTATAAGTGAATTGCTCGAAGTAGCGCCGTAGAGTCCGGCAGCTAATGCAAAAGGAACCGTAAGACCATCTGACATACCCAAAACTAAATCACGCAAAATCTCTGGTGATTTAAAATGTGTTTCCACATGGTGATGATGGTGGTGGGGTGATTTCGCCATTTGTTCTCCTGTGAATCTTAATCTTAGTGCAAGTGCGACAAAATGTCCCAGAGAAATACTTATTAAGCATTAGTTCGTTTTAATGCAGGCATGCGCTTTGCTCTAAGGCTCAATAAGAGGAGTAAACCCATGAAATACGGGTCTTATTGGTTTTTAATTTTGATGTTATTTGTTGTTAAACAATGAAGACATTTTTATTTTGTTTATTAATTTTTATTCCCCTGACTTTCAGTTACGGTCAAGAAGATCATTCAAAACATAATGTCGCACAACCGATTAAAACTTCTCAACAGCAGCAAATTAAAACTTCACACCAGCATCAAAGTAGCCGTCCGTTTGAATGTTCAGATGCAGAATATGTTGATCCAGCACTTGCTATGTGTGTACCTCGACCGGGTGAATACATAGGTTCACTCCATACAATGGTTCATGGAAATGCTTTTTTAATCGGGCAATCATCTTCTGGCAAACGTGGAAAACGTTCATTTGCCGCACCTCACATGCTGATGATTGAATCAGGTAGTTCACTTGATATGAACAATTACGTTAATCTAGAACTCATGCTTACATCAGAATTATGGACACTCCCAAACACCGGTAACCCCGAACTACTTCAAATAGGAGAAGAAAATTCTTACCGACAACCTTATATAGATGCTCAACATCCCCACACTTCTCCCATTATGGGACTCACTTTGAGCGACACCATTCGCCTACCCGTTGGAAACAATCATGCAAAAATATTTTATTCTCCTCGTGGTTCTTCAACAGCTGGCCCCATAGCATTTATGCATAGACCTACGGGCATGGTGAATCCAGACGCACCACTAGGACATCATTTAGGTCAAGACTCAGGACACATCTCAAGTAATGTTTTAGGAGGAGCACTTCAATTAGGCGCATTGAGAATTGAGCCCTCTGTATTTCATGGCTTAGAACCACACCCGACTGAAACAGACATTGAACTTGGAAGATTTAATTCTTATGCGCTTAGACTCACCCAAGAATTGAGCCCCTCTATTTGGCTTATGGGATCAGCTGCCTATATTACTAGCCCTGAACACGATGACACAGGTCTTGCATTTCGTGTGCAGTACTCACTATCTGCTTATACATTTAGTGAATTTTCACACCACTTTAAATTAATTAATGCTCTCATCGTCGGCATGACACGGAATAATAGTGAAACTGCATTAAGATCAATTGGTGAGGAATTTATTGTTCCACTTACTCAAAGTAAAATATGGGGAAGATTTGAACTGATCGAACGGCGCCCCGCAGAATTACTAGTTGTAAGCGCCAATTCAGGCGTTGCTCAATGGCTCACCGCCCTCACTTTAGGTTATACATACGATTTATTTCAGATGGATTCTTTAAATTTTGGTCTGGGCGGTTCTGTCACTCATAATATTTTGCCTCCAGAATTTGCAAACGCTTATGATGGGAATCCTTGGACAGGAAAAGTGTTTGTGCAGCTCTCAGGAGCTGATAGTTTTGATTTCTAAGTAAAAGCTTGCTACGATTTTAAAATATGAAAATCATCATTTACCTGAGCCTCATATTATTTGCTTCAAATGCACTTGCATACTCAACTAATTATTTAATGCTACCCAATAACGAAACACTTACTGCTCAAAAATGGCGCATTGATACTAGGTCACACTTTAATGTTGATAAAAGATATTCTGACACTCAAGCAATTCCTCCTTCGACAAGTTTAGGCGCAACTTATGGTATTTTTGATAATCAAGAACTTTCAGTTGAAGCAGGTCTAGATTGGTTTGAGCCAACAACACAAGACAATCTCAACGCACTTCGAACCCACGGAAAGTTTTTAGTCTCACAAAATGCGTCACCCATCAGCGTAGCCATAGGCTTTTATGAATATGCCTTTAAAACAAATGCAAACAGCCCCAATATTTTATACCTTCAATTTGAAAAAAAATGGGATCTTACCGGGGCATTTAAAATTGGATATTTCTCAGGGAATTCTGAAGTAATGGTCAATGAAAATTTTCAAGCCTCAAACAAAGGCATCATAGCTGGTTGGGCACGCCCACTACCTGAGTTAATAAATAGCCTCACACTTTCAGCTGAATGGATGGGCAGTCAAAGCTACAAAGGCGGAGCACTTATTGGTACTTCTTGGAAGCTACAAAACGCTACATTTAAAATCGGTTATTTTATCCCTACAAATAAACGAATTATTCGCGACTCAATTTTTGCGCAATTAAATGTAGATTTATGAAATACTCCATTTTAAATATAAAAAATAAAATAGAATTTTTTGTGCGTAACCGATTGTCATGGGCCCCATCAATTCCTCATTCACATCCAATTCCCACAAGTGATCTCGCTCTTCATGATGAAATATCTGAGTTTTTAATCGCCATTGATTTAATTTCTGCAGTAAATTTTAATACTCAATCACCACTGGTTGCAGATATTGGGGCTCGTAATTTTGGTTTCGCACCGGCTTATGAAAATTATTTCAATAAGTACAATTTAGATCCACAGCTATTTGGCATTGAAATCGACGCTCACCGTAGACTCCAAAACGGCAGAACACGTGCAGCATATGGAAAGTATTTTGCACAGAGAGTTAAAAACGGAAGTTATCATGCAATGGATTTTCTCAATTGGAAACAACCACTCCATGTAGCTTTTTTACTGCACCCGTTTGTAACTGTAGAGCCATTACTCTCGTGGGGTTTACCAATTCAACATCTAAACCCATACAAAATTTTTGAGCATGCTTATCAGTTGCTCAAATCACAAAAAGGAATTTTAATTTTAAGTAATCCCTCACTTGAAGAATTCAATATTTCGTTAGCATATGCAACTGACATTGGTTTTACGCGGGGCAACGAAACAATCTGGTCGCCTGGGCTAGAATCAGTACAAAAAAAATCACGCTACGGAATTATTCTACACACTTAAAATATCAACATTAATTTCAATTGCATTAGAGTCAAAACAACTCTCATAGAGTTATTTTGACTCTGCAAAAAGCTCTTCTTCAAGCTAAGCGCAAATAGAGCATATATTTATTTGGCAACAGCATTGCAATACAGACCATCGGTAAAACAATCAACTGGAGGTAATTTTATGGGTAACAATGAAAATCGCGAACAAAGACCCGATGACAAACGACAAGCTGGGCAACCTGATGAAGGCAATCAAAAGTTGCAAGCTGATAAAAGAATGAATGATGATCAAAAACAATCTGATCGTCGCTCACAAGAAGGCTCAGGTGGTCAAGAGCAACGCAAACCAAATTTAACCAACGAAGACGAAGAGTAAAATCTTATTATGAAGCCCTTTAAATAGGGCTTCATATTTTTAAATCTGCTCAGATGAGCAACATACAAGGAGAAATAAAATGGCTTACATCGATCCATCAACTTCAGTAAATAAAAGTAAAAAAACTTCACCCATGGGCTCATCATCCACGATGTCAAATAATGGCAGTCAAATGAGCGGCAATAGCAATGGTCAAGCAAAAGCTTGGAACCAAAGTGATAGTAGCAGTGAAACCATAACCACCACCCTAAAAGATACAGCTCAAACTGTAAGTAAAGTGGGCCGTGAATCATATCAAGAATTACGAGTTGGTTTTATGAAAGCTTGGAAAGAAGTTATGTCAGGTTTTAAACGCGCATATTGCGAAATTACTGATTCACTTCAAAAATCAGCCCAGCATTTAAAATAATTATTAGTATTTGGAGGTAAGTGAAAATGGATATTGCTAAGGCATTAAATCGTGATCACAAGATGATTTCTGTTTTATTTAAACAACTTGAAAGCTATTGCGGAGAAACCAAAAGCGCTGGCTTAAAAGAACTTTATTTAAAACTACATGAGACTTTGAGCTGTCACGCAAAAGCTGAAGAGCGCGTCGTTTACAAACGCCTTTTTACCGTGAAGAAGCAAGATGTTGAATTCATGACTCATGAGAGCGCGATTGAACATGAATTAGTAGACAAGCTTCTCACTGAATTAAAAAGAAGTGTGCAACCAAAGAATCCATTGAAGTGGTTTAGTAAACTTAAAGTTTTACGAGAAATGGTTGAGCATCACGTGCAAGAAGAAGAAAAATATATTTTTAAGTATGTTAAAAAGAATTTTTCTCGACTTGAGCGAAGTGAGATGACCGAGGAGTTTGTGAAAATTAAAGAAGAACTCAAAACTTCACGCAAACTTACACCCGCTTACCAAAATCGACGACCTCGCAACCAAGAAACCGGCGTCGCCGCGCATTAACTTTGCAAAATAAATAAGATAAGCTAAGGCACCTCCTAAAGAGGTGCCTTTCTTTTTTACCTATAAAACTTTGTGACATGTCATTTTTACAAAATTTTTCGATTTTTCGAAAACCACAAAGAAATTAAGAGCTTTAAGCCGGCATGCTCACTGCAATCCACTCGCTCGAACAACATCTGGGGGGATTAATGGAACTGACAAAAAGATTTCTTTTCACGTGGTTAACTGCACTTACACTCGTAGCTGGCCTCACTCAATCTCAAGCACAAGCATCTTGTAAACAAACTCTTAAGCTTATCGGCTCAAGTACTCAAGCCGCAGTTAATGTTCGAGAACTAAAAGAAATCAAAACCATGCGGGTCATGGCTTTTAATGTGAACAATCTATTTACATCAGAAGTTGAACGCGTCGGCCCCAAACCTCCACAAGTAAAATCTGAATTCGAAATCAAACGCCTTAGAGACATCATTCAAGAAACTAATCCTGATTTCGCAGTCTTCACCGAGGTTGCTAGTAAAGCCTCACTAGATAAAATCAGCAAAGGTTATCCAAAGACCGAATATGAAAGTTATCTCATTCAAGGTAATGATCCTCGTGGTATCAACATTGGCTTTGCCGTTAAAAAAGATCTTCCATTTCATATTGAACAGATTTCTCACAAACATGTAATGTGGTATGACCATATTACCAAAAAAGATGTTCCACTTTTCTCCCGCGATTTACCTGTTCTTCTCTTCAGAACAGAAGCAAATGCAAAACCATTTCTGATCCTTTTTGGTAATCATGCAAAATCTCAAAGAAATCGAAAAGGTGATCCGCTTTCTTCTAAATGGAGAACTGCTCAATTCAAAGGTGCCGCGAAAATTGTTGAACAATTCAAACAAAAATTCGGCGACGTGCCTATGATTTTTGCTGGTGATCACAACACCAACGTTATGCACTCAAATGAAATTGCTCCGCTATGGCCCCACTTTGTAGATTCGTTTAATGCAGCGCCTGACACCCTAGCTCCGGGCCCAGATAGAACTACATTCACCTATCACCCACTTGTTAGATGGCGTCCTAAAAAAGAAGGTGTCGCCATTTGGAATCAGTTAGATGCGATCTTGTTCTCTAAAGGTTTTGCTAATAGCTTAAAATCTGCAAAAATTTATCGTTACAAAGATGCCTTGGGAAACGTGCTTCGTCTGCCTGAAAGCTTTAAGGAGCGCGGTTTAAACCCCTCTGACCACTACCCAATTTTTGTGGATTTCTTTACGGACAAACTTTTCTAGACCTTTTTTAATATTGACTTACACATTACTTACACATATGTTGGGTGTATGAGAATACCACTGACCCCCAAAGAACATATGGTTTTGGAATACATCAAGAACTTCCAAACAAAAAAAGGGTACGTTCCCACTTACCTAGAAATCAAAGAGAAATTTGATTTCGCTTCTTTCTTCTCAGTACAACGCTACTTAAAACAACTTGAAACCAAGGGCTATCTACGCAGCCCTTGGGGTAACAAAAAACGAGCCTTTGAAATCGTTGAAGCGCAATCAGATGACAATACTTCTATTCCATTTTTAGGAAAAGTTGCCGCCGGTAAACCCATTGAAGCAATCGAGCGCCATGAGTTTGTCGAAGTTCCTAGTTGGATGGCAAAAAATGGCGGAGAAAAATTTGCTCTCGAAGTTGTTGGTCAATCTATGATCGATGACGGAATTCGCGAGGGTGATATTCTTGTCGTGCAAAGACAAGAGACCGCTCAAAATGGCCAAACCGTTGTTGCATTGATTGATAATGAAGCCACAGTAAAAAGATTTTTTCTGCGCGGTAAAGAAGTTGAATTGCGACCCGCAAATCCTGAGATGGAACCCATCTTCGTACATGCAGATACAGTTACTCTCGCAGGGGTTGTTGTAGGCCTCATTAGGAAGTTCCGATGAAATATTTTAAGCTGTTTTCCCCACTCACCTCATTGTTCATATTTGCCTTGTTGCTGTTCTGCCTATTGATGTCCACCCCATTGTCCGTGTAGCGCCAGTCCTGGAAATCCGTCTCCAGGGCTGGCCTTACTCCTCAAGTTCCCGTCCATGGGAACCCCACTGACCCTACCCTCTACGTACTGTATTGAGCTCTTTCCCTGCAGCTCTTACATATATAAGACGCAAGAGCCCCCAACGCGGGTTATATAAAATATTTTCAATTGTGTGATTACAATAAAAAATATTAAGTATTATAATAGATGAATAAAATAATCATTGAGACCAAAAGAACAATCATACGCCGCTATGAACCCACAGATATACCCGAAGCATTTCATACATTCGGTGAACCTGAGGGCGCAAAATATATCAGCCATAATGGTCTTGATAAATCAATTGCAGATACAGAAAAACGTATTCATAGATATCTCACCCATTATGAAAAATACTCATACGGTTTATGGGCTGTTATTGAAAAAGCATCGCAAAGTGTAATTGGTGTGTGTGGTTTATTTCATGCCCGTGAAAGCATTCCCAACATGGAACTTGGCTACAGATTTCGAAAATCTCACTGGAACAAAGGCTTCGCCACCGAGAGTGCCCAAGCCTGTTTAAACTATGGCTTTGGTGTACTCAATGGCAAAAAAATCGACGCCATTGTGAATCCCCAGCATCAAGCATCGATTAAAGTATTAGAAAAAATCGGAATGAGTTTTGAGAAAGACTTCGAACTAGATTCAGAAAAATTAAAACTTTTCTCCATTTCACAAACATCAACTGGCATTTCTTAGGAACTCTTCCCGATGGCCATTAGTAACCACTCGGAAGTTTAATTCCCTGCAGCAAGCTATTGGAGCTAAACCCTTGAGGAGCATTCATGCCAGTAGCTGTGGCACCAGCAATATTTGTTGTAAAGTTAGGCTGACCTAAAACGATATCTGCCGGAGCGCCATTAGTAGTTGGGATTGAGTTCCAAATCAGAACGCGTCTGTTTCCAAAATCAACAATATAGATTCTGTTTTTATCGATATAACCACCAATTGGTGATGAAAGTTTTGATTGAGTGATGCCCGCAGTAGCGGTTGTAAAATCAGGTTGACCTAAAACCACATCGGCTGGTTGTTTTGTGACGGTAGGAATCGAGTTCCAAAGGAGAGCTCGGTGATTATCTCTTTCAACTACTAAGAGCTGTGTGCCATTTGTCGATACAGCGCTAGGCATCTTCTAAGGACCTGCAATCTCAGTCAAGTACATGATTTCATTGAAATTCAGGTCCACCTAATTTCGCAAGAAAACCCCGATTTAAAGTATCTTTATGAACAAGGCCACTCGATCAAAGAGATCGCAGCACAATTTAATTTGGCCTATACCAGCGTCCATCGGCAACTTGTGAAGCAGCAAGTGACGTTCCGTGCAAACAAGTCCGTCAAGTTTTTAGAAAATCAACGGCAGACTTTTAAAAATTCAGCGCCGCCCGCATATGGATTTTGTTACCTTGAAGGCCGACTGCAAAAAGACCCTCGCGAGCACCCAATCCTTCAAATAATCGAAAAACAGCGGCAGACCGGGGAAAATCCAACGGAGATCGCCCGATACTTGGACGGCAAAAAGTTTAAAACTCGGCATGGCAAATCTTGGAAGCAAGCCCATGTCTTTAACATCACTCAGCGTCTTAAAATTACAACGACAAAACAATAACATCAAGGAGCACATAAATGAATTTAGAAAGACTTTTTATTTGGATTACTGGGGTTGTCATCGCATTCGCTTCCATCGGACAGCTCGACGTTTTACAAAATTGGATATGGAAGGCTCAAGCCCACGTTATTTACGAATCCAGATCCTCAAACTGGGGAAGTCCAAGATTTTTCTCTGATGTTGAAGTATCTAACAAGCATGCCGTCAGAGAAAAATAAATATTTTTGCTCGGCCGCCATGGCGACATCCCGCCAGGAGATCTTTATTTCGCTAAATAGCCGTATTTTTTTAGCTTTTTAAATTACAGGGTGGCGGAAGTTCGCCATCTAAGTTCAAGCCGTCGTTTCTTGAACATTTAAATTACTTCTTACATTTCAAGTACCTACTTAGGTGACAGTGACAACTTTTTTGCAATGTACATTTCTTGCTCAATCTATCTCCAAGAAGAATCGAAAACAACAAACCTAGGAGGTGATCTATGATTAAAAATAAAAACCAAAAGCAAGGTCAGCTGTGAATCAAAATCAAATTTATCAGCAGCAAAATAATACAAGAGCGGTCTTTTTATATGTCCGCGTCTCGACACTCGACCAAATCGGCGGTGCCGAAAGCCAAGCACGTGCATTGACTGATTGGTGCGGAAAAAATAATATTATAAATTTTGAAATTTTCACTGATCACGGAATATCGGGAGCAAAAGAAAGTCGACCTGCTCTTAATAGGATGATTGAAAAAATAGATGCTGGACTTTGCAGTCAAGTAGCGGCACTTCTTATTGGGTGTTATTCAAGAGTATCGACGGACGAGCAGGCAAATGTTATCGAAGGATCACTCGATAACCAACGCCACCGAATGCAGTCTTTTATCGACATTAAAAATATGCAAGAGCCTAACTGGGGTCACTTAGTAGAGTATTTCGTAGACGATGGATACTCTGCCAAAGACACCAACCGCCCGGCTTACGCACGGATGATGAAAGCTTTAAAGTCCGGTAAAATAGATGCTGTGATGGTGACGGAACTTTCACGGCTATCGCGCAACATTCCCGACTTCTGTGACTTTCATAAGATGCTCGAAAGTCAGGGAGCGAAGTTTTTTTCGATCAAAGAACAATTTGATTCGAGCACTCCTGCCGGAAAAATGATGCTCTATAATATGATAAATTTGGCGCAGTTCGAACGAGAGCAAACGTCAGAACGTGTTGCGATCAACTGCCACTCCCGCGCCCAGCGCGGACTTCTTAACGGCGGTCCCGCAATCCTTGGTTACGATAAAGATCCGGCAAAGAAAGCTACGTTTCTCGTCAACGAACAAGAAGCAAAAGATGTTCGCAGAATTTTTGAACTCTTCATCGAACAAAGAAGTCTAAGCCGCACAATTGATGCAGTCGCGGCAGAAAACATAAAACCGAAAGTCCGTGAAAACGAAAAAAACCGTCTGGTCAAAGCCGGACGATGGACCATCGAATCTTTGAGTTTTGTCCTTAAAAATAAGGCCTACATTGCCGTTCGCGATGTCAATAAAGTTAGTAAGAACAAAGATCAGAGTAAACTCAAAGCTTGGCAAAAATTTGGAAGCTATTCAGCTTCTTGGCCCGCGATTGTTGATGAAGTGATGTTCAACACTACAAATACAATCCTCGCTGAAAATTTCGAACGCGAAAGAATGCGTCTTGATACGTCGGCCAGTCAGCACACGGAAAAATTCAGGTTCACCGATATTACGTCCACTCTACTAAAAAAGGCGACGTCATCAATTGCTCGGTGAAACGTGTGAAGGCTGAGAAAATCGAACTGAAACTGGCCAAATATTTATCTGATATTTTACTTGAGGCAGGCCACTTCGACCAGATCGAGGAGCGCATCCATCAGCTTGCGGCGCATTCGCCAGAGCAACTTAAAGCAGATAAAAATCGAATTTCTGTGGAACTTCAAAAGCTAACTCTTGCCGTGAAAAATACTTTTAAGATCCAGGCGGCCCTTAATTGCGAGTCCGATGCCATTCGCGAAACTGCCAGAGAGCTTGAAGAACTTAGCCGGAAGAAACGCCACCTAGAGGTAGAACTTGAAAGTCTGAAAGCCAAAGAATTCGAAAAAGGTGACGTTGATGACGCGATCAATGACCTGAAGGACCGCCTTGGTTCATTCCGCAAAGGCTGGATAAAGGCGTCAGCCGTGATGAAGAAGTCTTTGCTGAAAGATCTGGTTTACTTCGTTCTCGTCGGCCCCAAGGGGCTTAAGATTCAGTTCCGTTTGAAGCACGATCTGAATAAAGATGTCACTCCCGAGGAGTTAGCAGCGGCAAAGATTTTTGAAAATAACGTCATTGATTTAGCAGAAAAAAGGCAAAAAAATTCCGAAGAAGCGGAAGCTACTTCGGAATCTACGAATTCTAACAACTTGGCCATCATTGGTTCGCAAGTCGTTGGAAATGGTAGGTGCCCAGAGACTTGAAGCACTAATCCCTCCGCTATTAATTGAACTTGTTGTCATTACACTTTGACCTAAAACAATATCTGCGGGTTGATTAGTAATCGTAGGTAGGGTGTTCCAAATCAGAACGCGGTTATTAACAAAATCGGCCATAAATAATCTTCGTCCATCGGTATCAAGCCATGCAGGACCCCGCATCGTAAATGAATCAGGTGTGGCGCAGGCACATTGATTAGCGGTGCCCACGTTCATATTAGGTTGCCCCAAAACAAGATCAGCTGGTTGCTGAGTAGTCGTTGGAAAAGAACGCCACGCCAAAATCCGCTGATTCCCCCCATCGGCTAAATAAACAATGGGATCTCTAAGACCGTTGACTGAATACTTGATAAAGCCGCATCCAGCTATGACCAAAAGTAAAAATGTTGTCGTTACAAGATGCTTATTCACCATATGTTTTGATTATTCCAATTTTGTGGCCATTATTCAATGGGTAAAGGCTCCATATATATTTTCACAACAGACTCAAACAAAGACTTTAGGTTGAAGGGATTGAGGAATTTGAATATTCTGATAAAGAACATTAATCAGAAGGAAAGCTATGAAAACGAAAAATATTTTACAGAAAGTCATTTTACCAGGTACACCAAAGCAAGTGTACGACTCCCTAATGGACTCAAAAAAGCATGCTGTTTTTACTGGAGACAAGGCAAAGATTGGCGGAAAAATCGGTAGTAGTTTCAAAGTTTATGGCGACTATATAACCGGTTTCAATCTTGAACTCAGGCCAGGCAAACTCATTGTGCAAGCGTGGCGTTCAAAGGAATGGCCCGATCACCACTATTCCATAGTGACCTATTCCCTTTCACATTCCGGTTCCGATAAGACACTGCTCGAGTTCTCTCAAATTGGAGTGCCTGCAGACGACTTCAAAGCAAAGAGTCAGGGTTGGAAGGACCATTATTGGGAGCCTTTGAAATTGCTTTAAGAATTAATTTTTTTGGTTTGTAGTTGTGATTGACTGATTTGCTGTTTCTATTGTTTTGGAGTCACTTGCGAAAGGGCTCAAAAAGATTTTAAGAGATAACTTCCCGCGTTTGTTTCAGACTCAATAGGTGTTACCGCCTGAGCGGAGATTGCCCCAATTGTTAAAAATATCAGGATTGTAAGTATGTGCTGGTATTTTATCACTGACACTTAAACGACATTTCAGCAGTGTAGTCATCACCACCGATCATGATTGCGACGACAGTTCCTGCAGCACCTACAGCTGAACCGCCTGTGCGTACGTCTTGATTTCCACCAATGGGAGAAGACTCTATCTCAGACTAAAAAACTTTGACCTCTCTTGAGAGTTTTGATAGTTTGTCATTCTTATTTTGAGGAAAAGAATGATTGATGACTGAAAAGAAAAAATCCAAGACTAAATCCACTGATTCCACTGATATTTTGTCTGCCATTAGAGATATTCATGGTAAAATGGAGGGTCTTGAAATTCATCTCCATAATAAAATTGATGTTACCTCAAAGGATCTAGAACGCCAAATTCAAGATCAAAGAGCTGATATTCATAAGATGAAAGAAGAAATTCTTGGTGCCTTTGATGCATCAGCTCGTTTGCCTGATGTTAGCTCAAAAGTTTAACAGCATGATAAAAGATTAGAGCATCTTGAACAAAAAACGACAGTCTTGGATGTTGCCATCAAAAATCTAGATAAACTTTGATAGACCTTTTACAGTTCGATCGTCATGCAAAAAATTGATGCTGCTAACTGATGATTTTATATCTTCGTCAGCCTATAAAAGCGGATGCTATACGGTCTGGCAAGTGGGTGGATCGTAGGCAAGCTGGTAACGAATGCTTGTCTTAATGA
>JAWXAT010000019.1 GCA_034439615.1 Oligoflexia bacterium
AAATATTATCTCTCATCATATTCGCGCCCATCATTTTTCAAGTTTCCTCGATAAATTTGCGCAACTACTAACAGCGCGAACCTCAAATCATTTCACACTGTACGGATCAACAGCTCTATTTCAAACCCTCTTCCTTAGCCACCTTTAGGATCCACTTGTAGCTTTCCAAGAAAATCAGCCTAAATATCAATCTGATGGCTCAAACCTAAAAGGTTCAAACTTCAAAAGATATCAACTAGGTTTCGATACTTCTTTTTTGTCTAAATATTCAGCATTTGTTGCACTTCAAAAAAAAATTCGGGAATGGACATCAAAAATTTATGGATTCTTTTTCAACTTACCTGACTTAGTTTTTTTCTTCGAAGTGAGCTTTGATTTTGGTACTTTCCCGATTCTTGGATCATGATTAAGAATAAGTTCACAAGCCTTTGTCACCGACTCTTCAAAATCACGAGAATCTTCGGGCAATATCTGCCAGTATTTACTTTTTCTTTTTCATCATTAAAAAATTGACATTTTTAACTCAAACTTTCTACACTTTTTTATGCGTAAAAAAATATTAATGAACTGCATCATATTTATACTTTGCTCTGCGAATTTCAAAGCTCATGGGGTAAATTCAAACTCACTTTATCTCGGGCTTGGCGTTCTAACTCACAATCTTATGCGCGTTAGTCAGAACAACACCGGCGAATCTAATTTTTTGGGCCCGCTGTATTACCCTTTATTAGCGCAAACTTATATCGATTTTCAAAACGACTGGTTCTTCGGACCACAAATTGGTTACACGGCACTTCCACGAACAGCACCTGATGGGGGAAGTAAGTCCTCATTTCTATTAATCAACACGCCATTACTACAACATTTTGGTGAAAATGATGAATGGGATTGGAGCGTTGGCCCTGGATTTATTTTTTACATAATTCAAGGAACCGGCGGAACAACAGCTCTCAATAACGGTTCGGGTACCTCAACATTTGCACAACCAAGCCGCACTCAACTTGCTAGCACCATTAGTTTAAATCTCGGTGTTGGATACACTTACGAGTATATTCACGTAGGAATTGATACCATCACCGAAGGTGTACTCTCTTCATCGAGGCGAAGTTTTAGTCTGATGCTTTATTTCACATACGACATTCTAGGAGGTACCTTTTGAGCCGCTCATTTATTTTAATCGTTTTGGTTTTTGTTTTTTTGAGATTTGATCCAGCACTTGCCTTCACTCTTTGTAGCTCAACAAGTTCTGGAATGGCAGGATGGCAAACAAAATTATTAAAATTTAAACTAAACCCAACAAATTGCCCAGCAAACATCAATGACATTGTCGATACCGCCATGGCACTGTGGAATTCTGCACCCACGAGCAATTTAATTATTAAGCGCGAAGGTACATCTACTGAAGTTCCTGCAAATCTGGTAGATCCCAATTATGTCGCAACCGATGTAGCCGTAATTGCATGTGACAACACCTTTAGCACTAACTTCGGTACTAACTTTGAAAATAGCGTTGCAGGAGTTGGAGTTTGCCGTATTCAAGGCGGGGCAATTACACGTGGGTATTTAATATTAAACACACAAGCTGGGGGTACTGCGAATATTTCAACTTTCTCAACGACTCGACAACATATTACTGTTGCCCATGAAATTGGTCACGTTATTGGCTTAGGACACTCTTCAGATCAAAGTGCGATGATGTTTTATGATATCACTTCAAAAACTAAATTAGGTCTTGCCCAAGATGATATCGATGGCCTTACTTATTTATATCCACGTAGTGAAATCAGTGGCGACTTGCCTTTCGGATGTGGTTCGGTTTCAAACATAAATCAAAAGCCACCAAGTGGGCCTACTGCACTTCTTTGGCTATTTCCCTTTTTCTTCATCGCTACACTGCGCATTTTGTCTCGGGGCAAATTTTCTCATCAAGCCCACTTATGACTCTCTATTTATTTGCATAATAGCAATTGCGACTGAGCACTGCGCTTGTAACCATTTTCAATCAAACTAACATGGAATGAGTCTTGCTATTGCTTGGTTTAGCCACAACCAAGGAAAGGGCTCAATATGAGATGCTCTAAACATGTCGTAACATTATTACTTGCAACTTTTGTTGCATCAATCGGGTTTGCGCCCATTCAATCATCAGCATTAACGACTCTAGAAGATGACCTCAAAGCATTTCATGATAATCCCAAAGAATTCTTAAATCGAGTTCCTCAGAAAAAAACTGTGGCCACCACTCAGCAAATCGAAGATCAGAATCAAGAATCAAATCAAGTACAAATTTTCAACCAACAAGAAATTAAATCAAGATCATTTATTAAATCAAAAACCAAATGGCGAAAAAGTTTTTTACAAGAGAATATGTCTGCCAGCGAATCGTATGATCCCTCTGAACCAATGCCAAATGATATAGCCGATAATCTTGTAGATAACCAAGTCACGATGAGAATGCTGGGCGAAATGGACCTGGCTGGTCTTAAAAGCGCTTCACTCCCATTTCAACCATTTTCTGGAGATTATTGGGCTATGTACAAAGGCATCCTAGGAGCTAGAAATTACGACGGTGTGTTTCCGCAGGGACAAGACTGGTCGTTGAAATTTGATTATATTACACAAAATCCATTTATGAGCGTATTTTCAGCACGAAATATTTCTGCAATTAATACGTTAAGCCCTTCTGAAAAATATGACCTACTTATTGGCGACACTGACGGCATTTTTACACAAGTACAATGGAAAAAAGGCGAAACTTATTGGCGCAGTAGCAAAAATGTAGAATCTTGGATGGGAATTTGTGAAGGATGGGCTGCCTCATCTTTCAATATGCCGCGCCCCCAACAAGCAGTCATCACCACAGCATTCGATGGAATAACTCCTATAAAATTTAATCCAGCAGAACTCAAAGGCTTAACTGCTTATCAATGGTCTACAACAAGATACCCATTTAAGTTTGTCGGAGGACGTTGCAATGTAACTAATCCCAAAACCGATTCCAAAGGTAGAATCATTGATAAAAATTGTCTCGATACAAATCCAGCTACATGGCATTTAACCGCCGTTAATCAAATTGGTGTTGGTCGACGCAGCTTTATTATGGATGCAACTTTTGATTATCAGGTTTGGAACCAACCCGTTTACTCATATAAATATGTTTATTTTAATCCGGTCACATTAGAGCAAACTGATTCACTCCAAGATGCCATGATTCCACGTAAATCTTATAAAAACGATAAATTCAAAAAATATCGTTCATCTAAAGCCACCCATTATGTGGGCATAGCAATGGATGTTGTTTATGTTTCGTTAGTAGGAAATTCTACAAGTGATGTTGACTCTCCCGCTCACGACCAAATGACTGAAGTGAAATATCTTTATGATCTTGAACTTGATGAAAGTGGAAATATTATTGGTGGTGAATGGTACAACAATCGTCACCCGGATTTTATATGGGTTCCTGCTAAAGGGGTATTTCCACGAACAGCAGCCGATGCTCAAATTGCATTATCAGAATGGGACGGCAGCACGGCTCTACCAACTAAGTGGCAAGAGTTAGCCCGAGCAAATGCAAGATCAGGAAAAATATTAAGCTCAATTGTTGAAGTTTTATTTAACAGAGCACAAAGGTGAAAAATGTCTTTAACAAGGAGAGGATTATGAAACTACCAAATCTAAAAAACCAAGACGGCGCACTCGGTTGGGCAGCACTATGGTTACTTGGAATACCTATTCCAATTTTAATTATTTTGTTTTTAATCCGCGGTGGAACATAAAAAAATAATTTAAATGGGGACGAAAGTCCCCATTGTTTTATTTAAAATATTTCACGCTTTCATCTTGGCGAGGATAACTTCCAGTTATTCGCGTAATAACGGTCTCTAATACTCTAAAAAAATTAATGCGATTTAAAAGACCATTTAACCAACCTGTTGTAATGCAATATTGACTCTCAAAAGGGGGCGTATGGTGAATGCGATGATGTTGAGGAGATAAAAATAATTTATACTTTTGGAGTACAATAACCCACTGGGGTGGGTTTTTTGTATGAGCCCATTTATGAATCTGATTTGTAAACATCACCCACAAAACCATAAACAACAGACTTGATACCAAAAACAAAACCCATACTTTATCTAGGGGAATGAGCAATGCTGTAATCAAAACAGGAAGTGAAACCATGCAACTTGCCAGTCAACCGAACCCCAAGTGTCAGCGGCCCAATGTACAAATCCCGATATAAAATCGGCCGCAATTATTCCAACAAGAAAAGATACACCCACTACCCACAAAGTATTTGGCGTGACATGAGTTCTGATTCGTAAAAAAAGTGCAACTGATAGAATTGTGAAAATCAAAACACTCAGACATTCTATAAGCCATTGTGTACGAGAGTAACCGGCAGCCAAAGTCTTAAGATCATGTGAATTATTAGCCATGAAAAATTGTAATGAGTGCGGCAACATAAAGGCAAAAAGAAAATTGACAACCTAAGCAAAAAAGTCACAATGCCCCTATGGCAGAGAACAAAAAAGACAAAACAACTCTAATCACTTTTCTATCAATCTCAGCACTGTTTTTAATGCTGTTTATGTGGATGATACTTCCCTACACATTAGCCGTAGTTATGGGGGGAGTTCTTGCCGTATTACTCACTCCACTTTATGAAAAATTACTAAAAAAGAAGATAAAACCGAAATATGCATCTTTCATAATAACTCTTCTACTTACAGTTTTAATCTTAGGCCCTCTAACAGGGCTTACTATATTAGCTGTGAAACAAGGCGTAACAGTCGGAGAAAGTCTTGCAGAATCTGAAGAATTCTCCTACGACGCTATTTCTGAAAAAGCCGTTAACCTACCCATGATCGATGCGATTATTGGTGATCAAGCTGCAGTTGAAAAAACATTAAAAAGTAGCTTTAAAAATGCAGGCAAAACCTTAAGTGGTGGCATTTTAGCGTTGATTACAAAAGCACCTGAGCTAACATTGCAACTTGTCTTGGCTTTAATTGCGCTGTTTTTCTTTTTAATCGACGGAAGAAAGTTTGTTGCCTGGATATTTGAAAAAATCCCAATGGATCAAGACGTCGAAGTTAAATTGATTGAATCGTTTAATAATATTTCAGTTTCAGTGGTTTTTGCCACATTGGCAGCTGCTGGCGCACAAGCGACGATGATGCTTATTGCTTTTTTAGTACTACAAGTTCCAGGAGCATTTTTCGCAGCAGGAGTCACTTTTGTATTAGCTTGGATCCCCATGGTTGGCAGTACTCCTGTTTGGGTTGCAGGTATGATCTATCTTTATTATAAAGGCAGTATCACCAAAGTCATCATCATGTTGGTCCTCGGATTTCTTACTACACTTGTCGATAATTTTGTTCGCCCGTTGGTACTACAGGGTCGTGGGAATATTCACCCATTACTTAGTTTAGTGGCAATTTTTGGTGGCATCGTCATGTTTGGAATTGTAGGGGTATTTATTGGGCCTATAATCGCAGCAGTTTTAGTTCAGCTCTTTGAAATATGGCCCGTTGTTGCTCATCGCTTTGGTCTCATGCGCGATAATGGAGTGAAATGAGCTCTGTTAATTATAAAAAAGCCCTTTTGCATTTATCTAAAGCTGACAAGAAACTCGGAAAGCTAATTAAAAAAGCGGGTCCGTGTGATTTAGAAATTGAAACCAAAGTAAATCCCTACGGCGCACTCATGCGTTCTATCGTCTATCAACAGCTTCATGGTGCTGCGGCTTCTACAATATTTGGGCGCGTGAAAGCATTATATGGCTCACAAAAACTTCCCACTCCTCAACAAATTCTCGCAACTCCGGATGAGAAACTTAGAGGGGCCGGGCTGTCTCGATCAAAACTATTGGCCATCAAAGATCTTTCAACTAAAGCATTAGAAGGTTTTGTTCCCACAAGACTCAAAGCCAGTAAAATGTCTGATGAAGATCTTATCAAACAACTAAGTGAAATTCGCGGCATTGGCCCCTGGACAGTAGAAATGCTTTTAATATTTTATCTCGGTCGCCTTGATGTATTGCCAATCACTGATTATGGCGTAAGACATGGATTCTCAATTCTTTATAAGAAAAAAGACTTACCTAAACCTCAAGAACTCCTTGCTTATGGTGAACGCTGGAGACCCTACCGTTCAATTGCAGCTTGGTATATGTGGCGTTCTACGGATATGAGTAAGAAACCAAAAGCTAAAGTAAAACTAAAATAATTTAATGACAGCGCGTGATTCTAGGCGCGTTGCCATAAACTAAACTCTGGGATAATTTTACGCCAGGTGTGTGCGAAATATTTAAAGTCATCGCATTACCAATAATCACGCCTTCATAATTTGCCAAGCGGCGATCTTCAACTTCTGATTCAGATTCATTACCATGCTCTAGCACAATCGTACCCGTACTGGTGAAACGCCCATGACTATCGTATACAAGCGGATGATCCATCACTCCATGAGCACAATCTAGTTGGTATGTAGCTCCTAGAGCATTCACTTCTAAATTTATTCCGCGGCCTCCCCATTGACCTTCATGCACTGGCCCTGGTGAAGAAATAGGTTGAGGAGACGGTGTTGGCGTTGGAGAGATTACAGCTAGGCATCGGCTGAATTGCCCTTGAGCTCCAAGACTAAGTTGGTAACTATTTGTCACTGTTTGATTAATAGTTAAATATGAAACATTAAGTGACATGCGATTGTTTTGTATTACACCTTGAAAATTTGTAGGTAAACGAATGGGTAGTCCTGTTGAGGTGACTGGTCCATTTGTCAAAATAAGGTAACCTTTAACTTCAAATTGATTATGAGAATTTGTTAATATTTTTTGCTCTACAACACCAACTCCACAATCAAGTTTGATCGCGCCCCCATTTTCAGTAATGTTGAGTTCTACATGTTCACCGCCCCATCTTCCTGAAGCGACAGCATTTGTACCCACTTGAGGTGCAGCAGGTGTTGGGGTGAGGTTGTTATCATCATTTTGACCACAGGCAAAGAGTACGAACAGTGATGAAAGTACAAATAAAATTTGAAATCTGATCTTTGCTATGTACATTTACAAACTCCTTATAAATTTAAACAGACTATTGACTCTAATGTGGGCAACTTGACCCAAATGGTTTTGTCATATTGACTCAAATACCGATATGCATACCATCCCTGGTATACATACGGTTCCCCTAGTACTACGGATAAATCAGAAACTTACTTATGCTAAAATCAGACCAATTATTAATTATTGTTTTCTTATTTCTTAAAATGTCTTACTTAGCTAACAAACTTTAAAAAATATTACGGGATATAAATGAGCGCTGTTCAAATTAAACCGGAAGAGACATATTTTCTTAGGCATAAAGTCCTCAGACCCCATCAAACTATCAATGACTGCAAATACCCAGGTGATTTCGACGCCACAAGCTTTCATTTAGGTTATCAAACAGAAGCGGTGATTTTTAGTGTCGCCTCTTTTTATAAAGAAAATAGCCCTGAATTTACTCAAAATAATCAATACCGCCTCAGAGGGATGGCCACAGAACCAAGTAAGGTTGGGCAAGGCTTGGGTTCACAACTTGTGAAAGAAGGTTGTCGATTAATCAAAGATCGTGGTGGTGATATTTTATGGTTTAACGCTCGTGAAAATGCTTTTGGATTTTATTTGAAACTAGGGTTTAAGTTTCATGGTCCCTATTTTGAAATACCCGGAATTGGTAAGCATAAGGTCATGTTTCTCACAGGCCTTATCAATCAATTTCCCCTTGCCGCTCGTAACGGGTAAAGAGGTAAAGACTAGTGGATTGGTAACGCCAGTATTAAGTTAAACTTTCAAGAAAGTTTTCGGAATCAGCTCGAGACATAA
Organism: Oligoflexia bacterium; assembly: GCA_034439615.1. Lineage (NCBI taxonomy): Bacteria > Pseudomonadati > Bdellovibrionota > Oligoflexia > Oligoflexia bacterium. The sequence goes on from JAWXAT010000019.1 coordinate 7,871, forward strand.
ATTTGAGTTTTGTTCCTTTGAACTCAGAAAATAATTTTTGATGATGTTTTTGAGAGCATGAATTTTCGCGTTCCCAATATGCTTTTGCCCAAATCAGAAGTTCATTGAAATTTTTCTTAGCGGTGATCTGATCTAACTGCTTTGAGGATTCAGAACCTCTGCCAAAAAGTGCTGTTTCGCACTCACACCAAGATTTATCTAGAAATATTAATGCTGTAGCGTTTGGAAGCACTGATTCAGCCAAGTCCCCAAAGACGCCTTCCATAATCCACGAACCCGCCTGAGAAATTATGTGAATTTCCTTTTGTGCAATATCTGGTGGCCTCTTCTTGTTAAAACCACCCGGCTCCCAGAAATGTTCATCGAAATGGACTACATCACACTCGGTGAGCTCAGCAAGTTCCTGTGCCAGATGACTCTTGCCTGATCCGCTGTTTCCAATAATCACAGTTCGTTTGAATGAATCGACTGTCGCTCTCATGGGACAATTACCTCATAGCCGATTTAGTTTGCCCATGTGGCTAATGCTATGATTCCCCCAATTGACCGTCAACTCTCCAAATAGCGATCCATTGTCGATTTACCAAATGTGTGAAGTGCTTTGAGTTTATTGTGATTTGAA
>JAWXAT010000020.1 GCA_034439615.1 Oligoflexia bacterium
GGCTTCACATCATCAAAAAATAGTTTGTATTGATGACACCCTTGCATTTGTAGGCGGGTTAGACATCACTCAACGAAGATGGGATTCACCAGAACATAATTCTCATGATCACAGAAGAATTGATCCCAGTGGAAAATCTTATCGACCATTTCACGATATTCAAATGGCCGTGCAAGGCCCTGCTGCACGGGCCTTGAGTCAACTTGCCCATGCTCGTTGGCATCGCGCAACAAATGAATGGATACCAACTTTGTTTCCTCCAATTGAAACACAAAATTCGTATTGGCCAAAAAATTTGAATGTGGATTTTAATGATTTGCCTGTTGCAATTTCAAGGACGGCTCCAAAATATAAAGGTGAAAAAGAAATAAGAGAAAATGAAAAATTATTTTTAGATAGTATTAATCATGCAAAAAAATACATTTATATAGAAAATCAATATTTTACATCTAAACGTATCGCAGAAGCATTGAAGAAAAAACTAGCCATGCCTGACGGGCCTGAAATCATTCTCTTAGTACCTTGCCAAAATACCGGCGCTTTTGAAGCAGGTACAATGGAAGTACTCAGGGCTAAACTTTTAAGAGAAATGCGCAAGGCTGATAAGTTTGGAAGATTTTTTGCCTATTATCCTTTGACCTCAGATCGAAAAGTACCAATAAATTTACATTCAAAAATTTTTATCTCTGACGACCACTTCTTAAGAGTCGGCTCTTCAAATTTGAATGATCGATCAACTGGTGTTGACACTGAATGCGATATTTCTATCGAGGCAAATGGGTCAGAGCTTGATCAGCAAGTGATAAGAATGAATATCACTAGAATTCGCAATCGCTTGTTAGCTGAACATTTAGGTTTAGATATTTCGGTGATTGATCATGAGCTGAGGAGTAATTCTTTAATTTCTGCCATTAAGAACTTAAATAGCAAAAGTCAAATGCTTGCACATTGTCCTGATAAGATACCGTGGATTAAAGATAAATTAAGTATTGTTGCTAAAATTTGGGATACACCACACCCGCTCACTATGATGCATGTTATCAGCCCCATAATTATTATATTGGGTTTAATCATTATTGCTGTACTTGGCTCATGGGAACAAAAAAGTGCATAATGATAAAAGTACATTTAAAGTCGCTACATATAATATTCATCGCTGTATAGGCTCTGATGAATTGTGTGAACCTCAACGAATTCTTGATGTCATTCTAGAGCTCAATGCCGATGTTATAGGTATTCAAGAAATTGATTCTCATTGTATCACCGAGATAGGGCATCAGCTTAATTTTATTGTAAAAAGAACGGGCTATCATTTTGTTGCGGGCCCTACAATGTTTCGATCCGAAAAACACTACGGCAATGCTCTTCTCACAAGACATACTATTAAAAATATACGAAATCTTGACCTCTCTGTTCCGGGTTTAGAACCTCGAGGTGCGATTGATGTGGATTTAGAAATACACGGAATGAATTATCGAATTATCACAACACATTTAGGCTTGAAATATCGTGAGCGCATGTTTCAGCTAAAACATTTAACAGATAAGATTTTTGAAGCAAATGAACATAAAACCATATTGCTTGGTGATTTTAATGAATGGCTGCCCTGGGTAGGTACTACAAGGATATTGAAGCGCCGTTTTCATAGAGTTCCTTCAAGCGGAACATTTCCTGCAACGAAACCGATTTTTCGCCTAGATGAAATTTACACATCAATGGCCAGTAAATTAAAAACACATCGCGTTCATAAAACTAAGCTTTCGCAAATGGCTTCGGACCATCTTCCTGTTGTAGCTGAGTTTATTTTGCGTGATGTTCCTTGAAATAGTGCACCCCTTTACGAGCGATGAGGGGTATAACCGCTAGAAGCACAACGGAAAAAATTAAAGATGGTGTTAAAATGTCATTCACATTTTTAATAAGGCTTAATTGAACACCTGCATTCACATAGGCTGCAGTGCCGGGTAAAAAGCCCATAAAACTTCCGATAAAAAATGTTTTAAGCCTCATAGGTGTTAACGCCATAAGTAGGTTTACAGCTGCGAATGGAAAAATCGGGGTTACTCGCAAAATAAATAAATAAAACGCCCCGTCTTTTTTAATTTCTTCATTGATCATTTCTAATTTTCGTCTGTAACGCCGTTGAAAAAAATCTCTAAAAAAATGTCTCGCTATTAAAAAAGCAGTGGTTGCGCCTAGGGTACTTCCAAGGCAAACAAGTGCTATTCCTGGCCAAAAACCAAAAAGTGCCCCACCTGTAAGTGCCATCAAGATAGCCACCGGAAAAAACGCTAAACATGAGATCATCACATAGATGGCAAGATAACTTAATACAATTTGAAGCGGATGCTCACTCGCAAAATGTTTTAACGCTTGATGATGCAGTTGAAGATTTTGAAGTGTGAGAATATCTTCTAAATACATTTTATAAATCAAAAAGAGAACAGCACTACCAATTAGAAAAAGTATTAAATATGACTTTTTTTTATACGATAGCATGTGGAGCCTCGATCATAGTGTTTTTCTAATTGATACCAGATGAAAGAAAATGGCACACGGAACTACAAACGCAGGTAACCAAACAAATGGATAGTAAACGATCATTGTATTTGGAGGATCACTCATAAATATACGAAGTGGTGTAGGGGCAGATAATATTCCGTGAGTAATTACATTGGCTAGTGCAAGTAAACCAAGTGCATTCCAAATAATGACCACTCGTTTATTAACCTCAAAACCCTTAAATGCAAATATAGCAATTGTTGGAGCCGTAAGGGCAATGACCACATCGAAATTTCGACCAGTAAAAGTCATGATTTCTGGGAGGGCATTGTTCATAAAAAGGAGCCACAAAATACCTTCAACAATAACCCGAAATGATTGAATGGCTATGAGTGCGCGCCCTGGTATTTCATTAACCAAACGCCCCACATCATCAGAAAATGAGAAATAGAGAGTGACTAATAACGCAGGTAAAAAGACAAACATAAAACGTGGTGGCATGGCAGTAAAATCTGAGAGAAGCCCTAAGTGAGCAATAACCCCTGTCAGTGCCAGCCATAGGGCAATGCCAAGAGCTACAATTGCAGCTACTTTTTTAGGTGATGTTGAATAAAAGCGTTGGCGACTCCAGCCGTAATAGACGCCGTAGATAAGTGTGAGATAGAGGAAAATAACAAGGCCAATGAAAACGTGGTTGAGATAATCTGGGATGCGCTCCATAGTAAAAGTGTCTCATGTCTTTACGTTAAATAAGAGTTAAATCAGATGAATTATAACAGATTCTGTCAGATTCCGATCAAGCGGTAGGGATGCAATTAGCCATTGATTTTCTCTTGAGTTTCAATACACAAAGTGTTTTCGTAGGGCCTTATTGATGCAGTTTTGGGAGGAATAATGATAGTTAACAAAGCAGTCAGAGCGGAAGAGCCAAATACGCTTGATCGCATATTAGTAAACGCGTTGGAGCATTTTTCAAATTTTGGTTATGTGGGTGCGAGTGTTCGAGAAATCACTCAAGCAGCTCATGTGACCAAACCCACTCTGTACTATTATTTTAAGAATAAAGAAGAACTCTACAGAGGAATCGCGAACTCTTGTTCTGAAAAAATTTATTCGGGTTTGAAAGAATCCATTTCAGGTCAAGGGACTGTTGCTCACAAATTCTTGAATCTCGTAACAGTGTACAATGGGTTATGTGATGATGATCTCCCGGCTGTGAAGTTTATGTTTTTGATTTCATTTACACCAGGTCGTGGAATTCCTGATGTTGGAATTCATGAATTCAATAATAAAATTACTGATCTTGTAAAAGAAATTGTTCAAACTGGGGTCACTAAAGGTGAAGTCCCAAATGGAAGAGCTGAGTGTCTGAGTCTTTTGCTAAATGGTTTACTGGCCACCACAATGAGTTCTCGCGTGATGGGTACACCAATTCCTATGACTTCACTTGAAAAGGCTATTTCATGTGCGTTGGTTGGCGGGCCATAATATAATGTTTCAAAAGGAAGATCTTAATCCTTTTAATCTCACAGAAGTTGTAATCAAAAATAGTATTGATGGTATTTTAGCCTTTGATCTCGAATGCAGATACACACTCTGGAATTCAGCCATGGAACGAATTAGTGGTAAAACCAGTGCTGAGTGTATGGGTAAACTGGCATTTGAAGTATTTCCATTCTTAAGGGAAAGTGGTGAGGATAAATATTTTCTACGAGCGTTAAATGGCGAGATCGTTAGATCATCTAATAGGCAGTATAAAATTCCGGAGTTAGGTAGAGAAGGTTATTTTGAAGCAGTCTATTCTCCTTTGTATAATGAGCAAAAAAATGTGGTTGGTGGTTTAGGTGTTATTCGTGAGATTACTGAACGTAAACTCTATGAAGCTGCTATCTCTGAATCAGAATTTAAATATAAATCGGTCACGCAATTTGCTAATGATGCGATTATTTCTTGTAATGAGTTGGGTGTGATTCTATCTTGGAATGACGGGGCTAAAAAAATATTTGATTACCAAGAGTCAGAAATTGTCGGTAAAAAACTTGACTTACTTATTCCAAAAACCGTTTGGAGCCATTATCTACATGAAATAAATAATATTACTAATCGCGATGAATTAATTAAAAAAGGTCGTGTGACTGAGGTCTATGGCTATCGTAAACATGGAAGTAGTTTTCCTATGGAGGTTATGCTTTCTTCATGGCGAAGGGGCAGTGAAATTTATCTTTCAGCCATTGTACGTGATGTCACGGATCGCAAACATATAGAAAATCAAGCAGAAGAACGACAACAACTCTACCATGCATTGATGCAAGCTCAAAGTGATCTAGGTGAGGGGGTGGTTATCATCGATGCCACCACTGAAAGATATGTTTACGTTAACGAAGCTTTTTGTAAGCTCACTGGCTTTTCTGAGTCGGAGCTTTTTGCCATGGAAAATATTATGGCACTTGTGCCTCATGATCAGCTACAATTAGTCTTAAAACGGCATGCATTTCGAAAACAAAAAAATATCGACTCTAGTCAATTTGAAATTGAATGTATTCGAAAAGATGGTTCACGCATACAAATTGACATTGCCGTTAAGAGTATTGAGACTTCTCATGGATTATCACTCATTGGATTAGTCAGAGACATAACTGAACGCAAAAAAACAGAACAAACACTCAAAGAAACATCCATGAGTACACAAAAGCTTATTCAGCTTGCGCGTGACATTATTGTTACTACTTTAGCCGATGGGTCAATTGCGCTTTTAAGCCCTGTATTTAAAGAGATCACTGGATGGTCAACTTCAGAGTGGTTAGGTAAAAACTTTGAAACATTGCTTCACTCTGATGACCATGAACAGTACCGAACTTTGTGTAAAAGTGTTTTAGAAGGTAAAACATCAGCTGTTACTCAGTTGCGTTGGAAAACTTCTCAAGGGATTTACCAAGATATTGAAATTTCTATGGCTCCAATGTTTGGCAATGGCCGTGTAATGGGTGGATTGGCCATTATTCGAGATCTTTCAGAACGTCGAAAACAAGAACAAGTGATTTTAGAAGAGCAAAAAAGATTTCAGGCTTTGGTAGAAGCGTCAGGTATGGCTGTTGTAGTTACTGAAAAAGGTAGAATTATCGAGTCAAATCATAAATTTGCAAAAATGTTTGGTTTTGCACCGACAGAAGTAATTGGTAAAAGTGCTTCAGAATTTTCTGTACCAGTAGATCGCGAACGTATTCGTACTTTTATCTCAGTTGGTTATGAAGCCCCCTATCAGTTCACGGGGCTTCGAAAAGATGGCAGCACATTTAGCGCTGAAGTCAGAGGTAAGAATTTTAAATATAAAGGCCTTGAAATTCGGGTTGCTGCATTAAGTGATTTATCATAAAAAAAGCGCCCCTTTCGGAGCGCTTAATGATTCTTCTTATAAATACCTATTAATCTAAATCTCGCTCAATGATCACAACTGATCTTGAAGCGCGACCTTCACCTTTGAAGATAAAATAATCTTCATCGTTGATTTCCATTGATTCACGTTTTCCGAAGAGTGATTTAAGTTCGGCATCTTCTGTGTTAAATAAACGTGCTAACCAATTTGATCGTTTAGCCATGTTGTAAATATCAACATTACTTACGTCTAATGCGTCATCGAGAAAATTTTCGATTGCTTCAGCGCGGCGATCTGCAAGTCTGCGATCTTCTCTTGATAGATCTTGGTCATTTCCAGAGAATTCTCTATCAGACCAAACAGCAAGTTTAGCTGTTTCAATTTGTCCGCGAGATTTAATTGCGTTAACAAGCGCAGTTAATCTCCGCTGACTTTGTTGTGTTAACATGTGTTGTCCTTTTGCAAATTCAACAACTCCGTACACATGGTCATGGCGTTTGGTATCATCAACACGTGAATCAGTTGTAGATGTTGTGTCTTTTTCAACTGGTGCACTTGTGGTAGGCTGATTGACAGCTACATCGCGTTTTCGCTCTGCTTTTGAGCAGCCAGCGAAAAGACTTCCTACAAGCAATGACGCACATGCTGTAACTAAAAACTTCTTGTCAAAATGACTCATTGATTTCCTCCTCGGTATATTGTTTTAACAACCAAGGAGTGATTGAGCATGAACTATGCCACAATACTAGACCTTCGGTCAGTAGACGGATTTCCCTAGTCAGTACACAATTCTAGGCTTGAATACATTGTGTCAAATTCCTAGGAATGCATGTTTCATTTTTGTCCTCTTAGTATCATCTTTGGGGCAAACCAGCCCCATGTGTGCTCCATTTCAAATTTACAAAAATGTACATCTTCCAAAGCCTCCAGCAATTACACAGATGCCTTCATTAGGAAGTTCAGAAAGAAATTCAGATTGGGAAAAAACTCTTGTAGCTAAGATTGCACTTCAAAAAGGTCATGAACATTTTCAAAAAATTTATCTGAACTGGAAAAATGAAAATCAAAACTTACTTTCTGAATTGCAAAGGTTTCATTGGCTACAGTGTGTTTGGCATTATATTCAACAAGATTTAGATAATGATGGAACTCCTGATTGGATAGCCATCGTAGATGGCAAACCATCACAAGTCCTTATTCCGTTTGATGACGACATTGATGGCGATGGGATTGAAAATGTTTTAGATTCAGATCCGCTTGATAAATCAAAACGAAATGTTTTAGTTAAAGGTGTTATTCCAAAACATCTAAGATCAAAATCAAAGGAAGTAATTAAATATCAAACAACCCTTTATGAAGAATACGGAATTTTAGCGCTTGATCATACCGATACACATTCTCCAAAGGTTTTAAATGCTTTGTTAGTTTTATTGAATCAAGGATTTTCAAAAGAGTTTATTAAGAACCTAAAAAGTTTTAAATATTTTTATGCTTTCCGTGGACACGATTCAGAAAAAGATATCGCTGCATATCATCAACAAGCTAGAGCATTGAGCATTGGTGGGATTTTTTCGTATGATGAAGAGGATAAGGTTCAGGATGATAATGAATTTGTATATGACCAAAAACGAGTTTTGTTAGTTGCAGCCTTAGCTCACGAGATAGGCCATGTTTTTTTATTAGATCAATTAGGAGCTCATGAACTAAGAAAAGTTTGTGAAAAGTATGGTTCATGGAACGAAGTATTTAAACAAGACTCTATGGAATCTCTATTTGCTGAACCCTTTTTTAGAAACTACACTTTAAATCAATCGAGTGAGAAACGTCAGTTAAGCGCAGATGAGTTGCGAAATAATAATTTTGTATCTCAATATGCATTCACCAATGCCCATGAATGGTTTGCTGATGCTTTTGCAGGAACAATTCTTACGCGTTTGGGGTTAAAACAGCATTTGGGGCATCAATGGCGTGAAATGTTGGTTAAAAAAACTAAACATAAACGTGAGTACTGGGCTAACTATAATAATGTCTCTGAGCCATTTATGAGTTGGCTTACTCAACGAATGGAAAAAATTCAATAGGGACAATTAATCCCAAGACATCACGATTTTGACCCAAACTTGTCACCATAAGATAAAGCATTATTTGACCCAAACTTGTCTCTATAAGATAAGCATTATCTGACCCAAAACTTGTCTCTCCAAGCATGCATTGTCTGACCCACTCTTGTTCTTACAGTCATTGTAGTGCTGGCACCTCGTTTGCTCTTTTAATAAATGAGAAATTTACGAAAGGACACCGTATGTCAGTAAAGCTAATGAAACTTCCCTATGCCACAAATGCACTAGAACCTGTGATGTCAAAAAAGACGATAGAATTTCACTATGGCAAACATCACAAAAAATATGTGGCTACTCTAAATGAACTGATCGCTAGAACAAAATATGACAGCCTGGATTTAAAAGAAATTATTCTGCAATCTTGTGAGTTTGCTGATGAAAAGAAAATTTATGATAACGCAGCCCAAGTTTGGAATCATAATTTTTTTTGGAATAGTCTTTCACCAAATTCAACCGGAAAACCTGATGGCGAAGTTTCGCGTCTAATCGTCAAATATTTTGGATCGTTTAAAGAATTTAAAGACCAGTTTGTTGAAGTAGGTAAAAGAGTGTTTGGTTCAGGTTGGATATGGTTGGTGAAAAAAACAGATGATTCTTTGGCGATAGAATCTTCAAGAGATGCAAAAAATCCATTAACTAGAAATAGCCGACCCCTATTAACCTGCGATGTTTGGGAGCATGCTTATTATTTAGATTATCAAAATGAGAGACCAAAATATTTAAACCAGTTTTGGAAATTAGCGAATTGGGATTTTGTAGCTTCAAATCTTAACGATGTAGAGTTGAAACCCCCGTATTATAAACACGATCACTACGAAGCTCATCTAGCTTTAAAAAATTAATATGCCAGGTTCCAATGCCATGGGTGCAGTCCAAACTACTAGTCAAAGGGGCCTAATATGCCCCGACAGACTTGGGCTGGTTGACTGCGTGGCTCGGACTTTAAAATCACCACACTATGGAGTTAGGCATCTAATAGACACCTAATAGGAGCCTAACTTTATAGGAGTATGGGGGTTCATTTCATTAATTAGATGTTGGTTAGAGTTAAAGATGGCTGAAGGATGTGGATTTGAAATAGGGCTGTAAAACCGTATGGTGTAAAGTGATTTGTGGTTCGCGCAGCAGGTGATTGATTTGAAAGCTAATTTTCTTGGGTAATTAAAAGTGAATGTAGATCGGAAAATGGTGCGCGCGATTTTGCTAGAATTAGCTTGGAATATGATGAGCATAATTTTGACGAGGCAGCTTAGAAAATTGTGAGCGCAATTTTACCGAGATGGCTTTGAAAATGATGAGCCTAATTTTGCCGGGATGGCTTGGAAAACGGTTTGCGCAGTTTACCGAGGAGGCTTTGAAAATGGTGCGTGCAATTTTAACGAGGTGTTTTGGAAAATAGTGATCGTGAATATGTAAGCACGAATATGTTGGCGCGAATATATGCGCATGAATATTTTTTAATGGCGCAACCTGAAACATAGGTAAATATTTTTTTATTATAATATTGACGTCTTTTTCTACGACATAATCTTGTCGGCACGAGTTTTTTTCATGTGAAATTTCAAAAAACTTAAACCTATCCATCCTCGGTTAGTACTGCAAGTGTAAGCTGTTTTAATAATTGTTTTAATTTCTCCCTGAGCTCACCAATTTCTTTGCTCTAAAAAAGCCATGCTAAGGTGATTTTGTTTTTAAGTTCACTTTTTTATGGAGGCTCATGTGA
>JAWXAT010000021.1 GCA_034439615.1 Oligoflexia bacterium
GAAGCCACGTCATCTTCTGCTTTTTCGATTAGCGCAGGTCAGGCGATTGAGTTGAACAATATCCGTATCCTTGGTCATGACCCCGCAGATAGTGCGGTGTTCAATCATGGCAATCTACTCCTTAAGGATGTGGAAATCCTTCAAATGAATACAGCCTTTCCGGGGTTAAAAAATTTTGGATTCTTACAGGTAAGTGGTTTTTGTAAAATAAAGTAGCGTGAACCAGGCGTAGAAAATTTATACCTATTCACTCTCCTTTAAAAACATAGCAGGTGCCACAAGCGCCTCAAAGGAATACTTTCCCTAAAAGATAACTGTATCGATTACTGACCGCAGGATAGCGTCATCCTGAGCATCCTTGAAATTTCCAAATAAAGAGCTACCCCATTATTGTACTCTCTTGCTTCTCAATGCCCTTCCGATCATATAGTTCGTGGGCGCAAAAAACTGGTTAGACTTCCGCACCCAACTCACGAGTCAGCTGTGCAAAGTCCTTTTCAAAATCGTACAGATTGTAATGTCGGTTTAGGTTCTTTAAATCTTCCCAGTGTTGGCTGTAGATCTCAAGAAATTCCGCCTTAGTCATAGTTAGATACAGGTTTGGTTAACTTAAATTCAGTTCATCCGAGCGAAAAAGTGAAATGAACTCCTTCTGGCGTCAAAAAAGCAATTAGCCTGTTCTCAGTAACTCGTCACGGAGTGTCGTGTTTGCAGTCATTTAGCTCAATACATAGGTTCTAAAAAAAATTATAGCCTGCCCAAATTGGCGCATTTGGGCTTTGTCTCTACTCAAAAGCTGACACACAATAAAACCACCAAAGAGCCAATGGCCAATAACAACAGCTTATTTTCGCCATTTTTTGAGCTTTTTTCAAAAATATTGTAGGTCTATTCCTAATTCACCTATCTTTGTGTGCGAATGTTCACTTACTTAAAAAATTACTTAATATGAACGGCAAATACAATATCGCCATTGGGTTCCTGACAATGGGACTTTTTATGGCTTATGGCTTTGTATTAATATACCTGCGTGACTTTGCTCCGGATAAACAAGAATGGGTAAATTCCTATAGTATCGGAAAACACTTTGAAAGCAGGCTGGCACACGTCCACGGAAACTTGTTCGCATTTTTAAATATCCTGATTGGTTATCTACTTCTACATTTCAGAGATAAACTTCAAAACGTAAAAGCCATTTCTTGGTTGGCACTTACCGGACTTCTGATGCCCATTGGAATCCTGGCTGAAGTGTATTTCGGCTTGCCTCCCGCTTTAGTATTAATCGGAGCAATGGCGATGACCGCTTCTGTGATTTGGTTAGGTGCTGCATTTTTGAAAATGAATCCTTTAAACTAATAAAAAGTAAAAAATGATAGCCGCCATATCGAATAGACAGTTTGAAATAATAGAAGCAGCAGGAAAAATACTTACCACATCAGGGGTAAGTGGATTAACCATTAAGAATCTGGCTAAAGAAATGAAGTTTTCTGAAAGTGCCCTCTATAGACACTATACAAGCAAAGAAGAAATCATCATTGCCTTACTCGAATATCTTGCTAACAGTATGGATGAACGCCTCACTAATGCGATTCATAGCAAACAATCACCCGAAGAAAAATTCACCACGCTGTTTCAAAATCAATTTTCGTTCTTTAAAAAGAACCCTCACTTAGTGGTGGCTGTATTCTCTGACGGCTTGTTGGAAGAAAGTCAACGCATCAACGAAACCATTTTGAAAATATTCGGTGTAAAAATGAAACATTTGCTCCCTATTATTTTGGAAGGACAACAAAAGAACGTATTTACAAATTCAATATCCGCTGATGAATTAATGCATATCGTGATGGGCACTTTCCGACTACAAATGTTTAAATGGAGAATCGCCAACTTTCAATTTGACATCAGTATAAACGGAGACAATTTGATACAATCTGTTTTAAAACTCATAAAAACCAAATCTTAATGAAAAAAGTATTTCCCTATATAATCGTAATTTCGCTAGTAGGGTTTGGCTTGCTTACTCTATTCCTAAGCATCTCTGTTATACTCGATCTATTTGGCATCAGAGCGAGAGAAGGCAACTATGTTTTATTTGTGGTTTGGTCCAATTTCATCTGTAGCATTCTGTACCTCTTTGCCGCTTATGGATTTATCAAGAGCAGGAAATGGACTACAATACTTTTAGGAATCTCAACGCTCATGCTCATAGCAGCTTTTATTGGTCTCAACATTCACGCCAGTTCAGGCGGTATTTATGAAACCAAAACGATCGGTGCCATGATTTTTAGAATACTTGTAACACTTGTCTTTACAATCATTGCCTACTTCAGGATAACAAAAAAGAAAATATGAAAACGCTAACGACAACCTTTTCAATGATTGCCATCAGCTTGCTTCATTTAAGTTGTGGGAATACTTCTACAGAAAAACCCAAAGAGCAAATTGAAACCGTACTAGATGAAGAACATCAGCATGAGGGCGAAATGCAAACCATTGAACTTAATCATGGTGAAAAATGGAAAGTAGATGCTCATATGCTCGTTCATATTCGCAATATGGAAAGCGACATTAATTCTTTAGGTAAGTATGAACAAAAAGACTACATCTTATTAGCTGAAAA
>JAWXAT010000022.1 GCA_034439615.1 Oligoflexia bacterium
AGGAGTTGGTGTTGGAATTGGCGTTACGACCACAGGAGCTGGTGTTGGCTTGGGGACGGGTGAGGATTGCGATGCCACCGGCATCCCATCATCACTTTTTTTCGCCTGGCAGGCCAAAGTGGATATAAAAATCGCTAATACCAAAACCTGACCAACACTCTTATACATACTATTCGCCCCTTTATTTAATTTGTTACAGATTTAAGGTTGCAATATAAAAACCCGTCTGAACGAAGCACAACGCTTAATAGCCTATTCATTTGTTTGAGCATTTGACGTATGTAAAAGAATCAGACATCTGCCAACCGTACAAAGTCACTCCCCGCAAAATCTGCTTTCAAATGGGTTTTAAGGCCCAATGGGGTGGTATTACGCTTGCTCTAGTTAAGCTCAGAGGTGAACTTTTATGTTTAAACGAAGTTTCGGGTTATTGGCGATGCTCTTGGTGAGTATCAATCTCACCGCCAACACAGATCTTGATAATGAGATAAACTCATTAGAGTTATCGCTCAGACCTGCGAATGGCTCTGCACGCACAAAAGCATCTAAACGTATGAGCACGCGTAAGAAAATACCCTCGGCGAAAACTAATGCCCCCGTACCTACAGAATATTCGAATGTGACTTTAACCCGCCCCAATTCTGATGCTGAATTATCAGACTTCAGTGAAAAACAGTCGCCTACTTCACAAAGTGGACCCACTGCCGAAATGGCAGAAATTTCGGGTCGTTCTTATGGTGATGGTTTTGGAAAACGTGAGAAAAAATCAAATGGTTTCATTTTCCGTATCACAGGTTTTGGTGGTGCTTCATTTACAACATTTGACGGTAATGACCGCGGTAAAGTTATACCCAGTAGCGTAGATAATCCGTTTAGTGCAGGGCCAACAGGTTCAATTTTAGCTGATATCAATATTGGTTCTAGAAAATTTGTGATTGAAACCGGTGTGCAATTTACCCAAGTGGGTTCATACACGGGGTATACACCTGCTCATCAGACCAATACCCAATTCTCATCACCTTACGGTAACGGAACATACGATGAGAGCTTACTACTCACCTACATTGGACTTCCAATAAATGCTAAATACTTTTTAACAAGTGCCACGAGTTCATCGTTTTATGCAAAAGCGGGAATGCTTTTAAATTTCTTACAAAAAATCGAGTACAATAATTATGGAGCCACATTTCTCCAAGAAAATCGTTACGGCGGCTTTAATAATTTTGATGCAGTTTTCTCTGGCATGCTTGGTTATTCACTTCGAATGTTTAACAGCTTTCATTTAGTCATTGAAGCTGGCGGCTTTCAAGGTGTGATGCCCATCTCGAGCAACTTCGCTGTTTACAACGCAGGCTTTGTGTCAGGGCTTGGAATTTCTTATCTTCTTTAAATTACCAATTAGTCTTGGCGATCAAGTTGAAAGGCTGTGTGAAGTGCCTGTGCTGCTGCAGCAAGATTATTGTTATCAATAATTGCACTTACTTTAATTTCAGATGTTGTTACTAGGTGAATTGTGATTTTTTTATTAGCCAAAGTTCTAAAAAATTTCGCAGCCACACCAGGGTGATTACGCATTCCAACTCCAACAATACTCACTTTAGAAACGTCATCCATAACTTCAACTGTGGTCTTATCACCCAATCTTTTTTTAATAACTTCCAGTGAAGCCTTCACATCTTCATTGGGTACTGAAAATGCCAAACGCTGTTGTCCGTCATCATTATGACTTTGCGTGATGATGTCTACCACCACACCCTTTTGAGCAAGGTCTTCAAAGAGACATGCTAAAATTTCTGCTCCATCGGGAATGGGGAAAAGTTCAATAACTGAAGTTGATGCCTCATGTGTGAGACTAGATACCACCGGATTTTCCATTATTTCTCCTTCAGGAACAACCCAAGTTCCTTCGCGCTCTTCAAATGTCGAGCGGACATGTATACGAACTCCGTACTTGGCTCCAATTTCTACACTTCGAATGTGAAGAACTTTAGAACCCAAAGAGGCCATTTCAATCATTTCTTCAAAAGACAATTTAGAAATTTCACGGGCTTTAGGAACAAGTCTCGGGTCAGCGGTAAAAACCGCCGGCACATCAGTATAGATCTCGCATTCTTTAGCACCTAGTGCAGCTGCGAGTGCAACACCTGTAGTGTCAGAACCGCCTCTTCCTAAGGTTGTGATATTATCAAATTCATCAACACCTTGAAAACCTGCAACAACAGGTATGATTCCATCTTCTATATCTTTTAAAATTCGTGAGCTATCAATGCGCTGAATGCGCGCTTTAGAATACATTGAGTCTGTGTAAATTCCCAACTGATGGGCAAGATAGGGCCTAGCTTTCACACCCAGTTTTTCAAGAGCCATGGTCATAAGGGCCACAGAAACTTGTTCACCTGAAGCCACGAGCATATCGTAGGCAGGGCCACGATAATGGGGATAAATCTTATCAGCCAACGCAACAAGGCGATTGGTTTCACCTGACATAGCTGAAACTACAATAACAGGAGCAAGACCTGGCTTTTTATCACGAATCACCCTCATGGCGACGTTATTGATTCTGTCTATACTACCTACAGAGGTACCGCCGAATTTCTTGACCGATACTTGAGTTTGGGATTTCATAGGACTCCTAAAACTTCTTAGGCTATATTACCTCAAGGAGAAGCATCTGCAAATGCGAAACTTTATTTTTGCCACAAGTGCACTTGGTTTAGCGATCCCAGCCTATGAGTTTGGAGATTCGGGGCCACAAGTTCTAATTTTAGGTGGCGTTCATGGTAATGAAATTGAAGGAACCACCGCAGCTTTTGGTCTCTTAAAACACTTCTCTGAAAAATTTGATTATAAATTGCAGCTGACATTAGTACCGGCTTTTAATATCGACGGCGTGATAAATCAAAAAAGGCTCAATGGCCATGACGTGGATCTTAACCGTAATCTTCCTACTAAAGATTGGAATCCGAAGACTTTTGATCCGAAATACCCACCCGGCCCGCACCCTAATAGTGAACCTGAGAACCTAGCTTTGGTAAAATTCTTAGACAAAATAAAACCACAGTTCATTTTATCCCTTCATTCTTGGAAGCCGCTTCTGAACGTAAATGGAAACTGTATGGCCGAAGCAGATATACTTCAAAAAATCACAGGCTATGAAATTCAAGAAGAAATTGGTTATCCAACCCCAGGATGTTTGGGAACTTACGCTGGTCTTGAGCGTGGCATGCCTACACTCACCTATGAAATTGAACGTGACTTAGCCTTAGATAAAGTTCTGGCCATTCATGTGCCTGCTATTTTAAAAGCATTAAAGTTGACAGAAGGAAGAAAATGAAAGACTTAAGCAAAATTATTTCACAAGCCTACGATGGAAACATCGATTTTAAAAAAGCCATCGTTGTGAAAGCCGTTGAAAGTGTAATTCGTGATCTCGATAAAGGGAAACTTCGCGTTTGCACACAAGAGGGCAAAAGTTGGGTCACTCATCAATGGCTCAAGCAAGCCATTTTGTTGTATTTTCGTCAGCGAAAAATGTCAGTGATTAAAGCAGGTGCACTACAGTTTTTTGATAAAGTGCCCCTTAAAAAATGGACAGGCAAAGAAGGTGTACGTGTAGTTCCCCATGCTCTCGTACGTTACGGAGCACATGTCGCAAGTGGCGCCATTTTAATGCCAAGTTATGTGAATATCGGAGCCTTTGTTGGCGGCGGCTCCATGGTTGATACATGGGCGACCGTTGGAAGTTGTGCTCAAATTGGTGAAAATGTGCATCTCTCTGGAGGAGTTGGAATTGGGGGCGTATTAGAACCCATTCAAGCAAATCCTGTTATTATCGAAAACAATGCGTTTATAGGCAGCCGTTGTATTGTTGTTGAGGGAGTGCATGTTCAAGAAGGCGCGGTACTAGGTGCGGGGTGCGTGATCACAGCAAGTACAAAAATTTTAGATGTCACGGGTTCTCAAGTAAAAGAATACAAAGGCTTGGTACCTAAAAATTCAGTGGTGATCCCCGGGACGATTCCTAAAATGTTCCCTGCGGGTGAATATGGGGTCCCCTGTGCACTTATCATTGGTCAGCGAAGCGAAAAGACAAATTCAAAAACCTCACTCACAGAGGCCTTGCGAGAATTTAACGTTCCGGTTTGATGTTTTCTGGCATGGAAAATGTAAGTAATAGAATGAAATATTAAATGTGTAGGGCAATAGAATGATTATGAAATATCTGACTTTTTTACTGATTCTAACTAGCTCTATATCAAATGCAGAGATCACTAAACTTCGATATATCGACGACATTAGTTTTCCAACAGGCACGACATTTCAAAACTCAGAAATTGGCGGGCTCTCAGGGCTTAGTTACAATAAGAATTCACAAAAACTTATCGCAATTTCTGATGATCGCAGTCAACGTGGGCCTTCGCGTTTTTACGCATTTGACATCAATGTCACTTTAAATAAGTTAACCGTAAAACCCACAAGTATGGTTTCACTTCGCACTTCAAATGGGCAAACTTTTTCAATGCTCCGTCTTGACCCTGAGGGAATCGCGGTCACTGAAGCAGGGCGTGTTTTTGTTTCATCTGAAGGTGATATGTCGCAGATTCCTCGCCTCAACCCAGAACTTTTTGAATTACAAAGCAATGGTAATTTTGTTCAACCACTATCTGTTCCGTCGTTATTCTTAGCACAACCTAGTGGAGTACAAACTACAGGAATTCGAAATAATTTAGGTTTTGAAAGTCTCACACTTAGCCCTGATGAAAAGAATATTTTCACAGCTACTGAAGAAGCTCTTTTGCAAGATGACTCAGGAGCCAGTTTTGCTAGAGGTTCTAGAATTCGCATTCTTGAATATGTGCTTAACGATCAAAACGTTATTCCCGCACGAGAATTTGCCTATGACATTGAAAAAATCCCCACACCTTTAGGTTTTCAACCATTGTATGGCAATAATGGGCTTTCTGAAATGGTTTCACTGGGTAACTCTGAATTTCTTATGCTTGAAAGAAGTTTTGTCCAACGAGATAAATTAATGCAGCTCAATGTTAAAGTATTTCATGCAAATTGCAAGCTCGCTACAGATGTGTCAAGTATTGCGAGTTTAAAAGTGGCACCTCTCACGATTATGCCTTGCAAGAAAACTCAGATCCTCAGACTTGAAACATTTCGTGGGCTTTTAAGCTTTAATCACATTTTAGATAATATCGAAGGCATGTCGTTTGGACCAATACTACCAAATGGTCGACGCAGTTTAATTTTAGTCAGTGATAACAACTTTAATACAAAACAACACACTCAGTTCATGGCATTTGAAGTATTTGAAAACTAAAACATTTCTGATTTGAAATCATGTTTTTGTATAAATGGTGATATCTCACTATCGATTAACTTTTGAGCCTCATCTTTTGAAAGCTGTGAGACATCCGTTATGCCAGCGCATAATTTTTTTAAAATCTGATCTTGAATCACACCTATCTCTTGAGCTAGCGCATAGGGCACTAACGTGTAAGTGATCAATCGATAACGCGTTTTATAAGCATCAGGAAATTGTTCTTCAAGCCAAGCTTCAACTTTTTTTCGCAATTGAAATTCAGGCAAACCTACTTTTGAACTCATCTCTACCCAATTTTCTAAAGCCATATCAGCTATAGCATTTGCATTGGGCATGCGCGAGTTTTCATATTCAGATAAAATCTTTTGCCAATCACCACTGTGTTTACCCATGAGATCTATTAAGACCGTACAATCTTCAAAACCACAATTCATGCCCTGCCCGAAAAAAGGGACAATAGCGTGAGCAGCATCGCCAATCAAAGCGACAGAATCATTAAGTATCCATTTTGCACAACGAACTGTACCCAAAGCACCTTGGGGGTGATTTTCAAATTCACTTATATAATTTGGCATAAGGGGTACGGCATCTGAAAATTCAGAATTAAAAAGGTTTTTAATATCATCTCTTGATTTTATTTTATCAAAACCAAATGCCCCTTGCTTTGGTAAATACAAAGTCATTGTGAAACTGCCGTTTTGGTTTGCCAATGCCATAAGCATATGAGAACCACGGGGCCAAATATGAAGTGCGATTTTTTGAAGAGGATATTCTTTTTGTTTTACCGCTGGCATTAAAAGTTCTTTATAATCAGCTTCAAGCCACTGGGTGTTTTCTTCATAAATAGCGGGGTTAAATTTTGCTAACGCTTTTCTAACCTGACTGCCTGCTCCATCAGCACCAAAAAGCAAATCATAAGTAACTTGGCCATTAGATGACTTAAAAGACTTTGCAGTAAAATCAATTGAATCAATTGTTTGATCAAAATAAAATCTCACACCAAGTTTTACGGCTTCTTTAATCAATAATTTATTAAATTCACCACGTGAAATTGAATAATTGCATTCATGATCACGCCCGTAAGGCTGAAAGGTTTGCTCCCCCGATTTTGCATGAATCATTCTACCATATACAGGAACTGAAATTCCAAGCGCTTCACTTAAAAGCCCCGCACACTTAAGAGCATTGAGCCCACGCGAAGTGACCACAAGATTTATAGACCGCGCCCCGTCGGCACTATCTTTTCTTGGGTCACTGCGTTTTTCATAAACAGAGACTTCATGACCACGATTGCGCAGTAATACTGCTAAAAGTGAGCCCACAAGACCTGCACCAATGATTGTTACTTTTTTAGTCATGCATCAACTCATCAAAAATTTCGACAAGCTTAAAAACATCGGCAAAAGAATTGTAAAGCGGAGCTGGTGTTGCTCTAATGATATCAGGCTCACGAAAATCTACAAAAACACCACGCTTATGAAGTTTTGAAATCCAAGATTTTGGGTTTTCTTTAAAACTCAAACATAACATTGAACCTCTATGGGGCAATGATGGTGTCAAAATAGAAATTTCTGACCCCAATCGCTTACGCAAAAGCCAATCCATGTAATTTGTGAGTTTATCTCCTCTTGCCCGAAGTTTTTTCATTGTCGCTTTATCAAAAAGCTCCATTGAGGCACGTAAACTTGCCAGTTGAAATATGGGCGGGTTACTCACCTGCCAAGCTTCAGCCGTCGGCAATGGGTCAAACTGTGGGCCCATTTTAAATCTTGTTGATTTATTGTGACCCCACCAGCCTTCAAAACGAGGAATGTCTTTTTGGCCTAAATGATTTTCGTGAATAAATATTCCAGCAATTCCACCAGGGCCAGCGTTGAGATATTTATATGAACACCAAACGGCAAAATCTACGTTCCAATCATTCAGTTGCAAATAAAGATTGCCTGCGCCGTGGGCAAGATTAAAACCAACATACGCGCCAGTTGCATGTGAGGCTTTTACGATTTTTTCAAAATCAAAACATTGCCCAGAAAGATAGTTACAATTCCCAAGCATAACGAGGGCTAAAGTATCACCAAGTTTTATAATGACCTCTTCAATATCTTCATGAGGTTTGAGTTCCACAATTGTCATTGATGGATCAAAACCATGAAAACGCGCTTGACTATCAACGGCGTATTTATCTGATGGAAACGTATTGCTCTCAATTAATATTTTATATCGTGACTTAGTGGGCTTATAAAAACTCACCAGTGCTGTATGCAAATTTACTGTGAGTGAATTCATTGCCACTACTTCAGTAGGTTTTGCTCCAACAAGACGCGCGAAACTGGCGGTTAGATTTTCATGATACGGCAGCCAAGGATGTTTACCCTCAAAATGCCCCTCTACGCCATACTTCGCCCACGCATCTAATTCTTCATCGACATACGTTCGTGCGTTTTTGGGCATAAGCCCCAGTGAATGACCGGCGAAATAAAGCACAGGTTTTCCTGATTTCGTTTTTGGAAAATGAAATTCTTTACGAAAGCGCGAGAGTGGATCTTGCGCGTCCATTTTATTTGCAGCCTTTAAACTATCATGTGCGTCTGTAAAATTCATTCTCGACACATTTTATACGTTTCATATAAGGTAAATCAAGCAAAGCTGGTATTGATTTGGAGGTCTGTTTGGAGGGTCGTGAAATCTTAGACATCTCACCTTTGATAAACAACAAAATCGCTGTATTCCCCGGTGACACCCCATTTCAAGAAGAATTCTTGATGGATATGCATCAAGGGCACAATCTTACACTATCAAGCATTAAAACAACCGTGCATGTGGGAGCACATACAGATGCCCCCAATCATTATTCAAAGTCAGGATCAGGAATCGATCAGCGAAGCCTTAATTATTACTTTGGAAAATGCCAGGTCATCGAAGTTAGCCTATCGCGCGGTAGTCGAATCAAAATAGCAGATTTAAAGAATCAAAAAATCGAAGCACCGCGTATTCTTTTTAAAACTTTGAGTTATCTTGACCCATATCAATGGAATAACGATTTCGTTAGTCTATCGGGAGAGCTCGTTGAACACTTGGCTTCTAAAAAGGTGAAACTTGTTGGTATTGATACCCCATCGATTGATCTTGCCGATGACAAAGTTTTAGAAAGTCATCAAGCCGTTGCTAAAAACGATATGGCAATTCTTGAAGGTATTGTTTTAGATAAAGTTCAACCAGGTATTTATGATTTAATTGCACTACCTTTAAAAATTGAAGGTGCCGACGCCTCACCTGTGCGTGCGGTTTTATTGAGATAACTGACTGATGGAAAAAATATTAAATTATATCGACGGCATACTTGTCGAACCACTTGAAAAAAAATATCTCGACAATATAAATCCATCACGTGGAAAAGTTTATTCGTTGATTCCTGATTCAAATGAAAAAGACGTTGCCCTTGCAATCAGTGCGGCCGCAAAGGCCCACCCCATGTGGTCTCAGTCATCAGTTGAAGTGCGCTCAAGTTTTTTAAAAAAACTTAGTGTTGCCATTGAAAATAATTTAGAACAATTAGCACTTGCTGAAACCATTGATAATGGAAAACCAATTACCACATCACGCCAGGTGGATATTCCCAGAAGCAAATTAAATTTTGAATTTTTCGCTGATTGTCTTCTGAGGTTTCATGGCGAGGTATTTGAAACTCAAAACAATGCTTCAAATAAAGTGAGTTATTCACCATTAGGTGTTGTGGCTTGTATCTCACCTTGGAATTTACCATTATATCTTTTCACTTGGAAAATCGCCCCTGCACTTGCAGCCGGAAACACCGTCGTAGCAAAACCTTCTGAAGTCACACCCATGACGGCTTATTTATTAAGTAAGCTGTGTATAGAAATTGGTTTACCTCCTGGGGTTCTTAATATTGTTCACGGCACGGGATCAGGCGTGGGTACCCCACTTGTTACTGCCCGAGAAATTAAAGCGGTTAGTTTTACTGGGTCAACAGTCACAGGGCGCGCTATTGCACAGGCAACAGCCGGGAGTTTTAAAAAATTATCATTAGAAATGGGCGGTAAAAATCCTAATATTATTTTTTCAGATTGTGATTTTGATAAAGCACTTGAAACAACTGTTCGCTCAAGTTTTGCAAATCAAGGTCAAATTTGTCTATGTGGTTCTAGAATTTTTATCGAAAAATCTTTATATTCAAAATTTCGTGATGCTTTGGTTGAAAAAACTAAGTGTTTACGTATGGGCGATCCGTTGGAGGCCAATACCGAACAAGGGGCCCTTGTTTCAAAGGCCCATATGAATAAAATTTTATCGTATTTAGATTTAGCAAAAAAAGATGGTGGTAAAATACTCACTGGTGGTTCAAGAGCAAATATGACTGGCGACATCAAAGAGGGCTATTTTGTTTTACCGACACTCATCGAAGGTTTAAATTTTGATCATGAACTTAATCAAGAAGAAATTTTTGGCCCCGTGGCGACGTTGATTCCATTTAACGATGAAAATGAACTTTTAGATATGGCCAATTCCACACGCTTTGGATTATCTGCGAGCATTTGGTCACAAGATTTAAACAAAGCCTCACGTATCGCAAATAAATTAGATTCAGGAATCGTCTGGATCAACACTTGGATGGTCAGAGATTTAAGAACACCTTTTGGCGGAATGAAAGAATCAGGCGTAGGCCGTGAAGGTGGTTTTGAAGCATTAAAATTTTTCAGTGAAACAAAAAATATCTGCATAAGCACGGAGATAAAATGAGTAAAATAAATTCTTCAAATGCACCTAAGCCTGTTGGTCTTTACCCCCACGCGCGTAAAGTTGGTGATTTTTTATTTTTATCAGGTGTAGGGCCTCGTCAGGCAAAAACCGATAACATTCCACCAGGTATTGAAGAGCAAACCAAAAGTGTTTTTGAAAATGTGCGCGCAATTTTAGAAGAAGCAGGGGCTTCATGGAATGATCTTATCGATGTAACAGTTTACTTAACAAATATGAAACAAGATTTTCCCGCATATAATAAACTTTGGGCTGAATATTTTAAAGATAATCAACCATGTAGAACAACTGTTGAGGTGACTGCCCTTCCAACTCCCATTTCCATTGAGCTAAAATGCATAGCTTATGTTTCGGAGAAAAAATAATGAGTCCGTTTCAAGCTATTGATTTTAAAAAATGGATTGAAGAGAACCGACATCTTTTAAAACCACCTATTGGTAATAAAGTTATTTGGAAAGATCATGAGTTTATCGTGATGGCTGTGGGAGGGCCAAACGAACGCACTGATTTTCACGTCAACCAAGGTGATGAATTCTTTTTTCAGTACGAAGGCAAAATGACATTAAGAGTTTTAGACCCCGACGGGCATATTAAAGATGTTCACATTAAAGCTGGAGATATTTATTTATTGCCAAAAAACACTCCCCATTCTCCTCAGCGCGAAGCCGGCAGCATTGGTCTTGTCTTAGAAAGACAACGAAGAGAAAATGAAATCGATGGACTTCAATGGTACTGCGAAAAATGTGAAACAAAATTATACGAAGAATTTTTTAAACTCACAAATATCGAAACACAATTTCAGGCAGTTTTTGAACGCTACTATAACAGTGACCATATAAATTGCAAAAAATGCCATCACGCTAATGGTAGAAAATGGTCGATCTGGAAGTCCAATGCTTAAAATTGATATTCACACTCACATATTACCGCCCGAGCTTCCTCACTTTAAAGATAAGTTTGGTTATGGGGGTTTTATTGATCTTAAACCCTGCACAAACTCTCATGACGTAGACATGTTTGATGATTCAGGTAAATTTTTTCGCCGCGTGAAACAAAATTGTTTTGATCCAAAACTCAGACTTAAAGAATATGCAAAACATGATGTTAAAGTTCAGGTTTTATCAACGTTACCCGTGATGTTTAATTATTGGGCTAAACCCCAAGATTGTTTAATCGTTAGTAAATATCTCAATGATCACATTGCTAATGTTGTTGAAAAAAATCCAAAGCAGTTTATTGGTCTTGGTACTATTCCATTACAAGACCCACAATTAGCTGCAAAAGAAACTGAGCGCTGTATAAAAGAATTAAATCTTAAAGGAATTCAAATCGGCTCACATATTAATGAGTGGAATTTATCTGACCCAGCACTTTATCCATTTTATGAAACATGCGAAAAACTAGGCGCCTCACTCTTTGTTCACCCGTGGGATATGATGGGTTCTGACCGAATGCAAAAGTATTGGCTCCCCTGGCTTGTCGGAATGCCCGCAGAAGGTGCACTTGCCATAAGTTCAATGATTTTCGGCGGTATTTTTAAACGCTTTCCAAAACTGCGCGTAGCATTTGCTCATGGTGGTGGTTCGTTTCCATTTACTCTTGGCCGCATTCAACATGGCTTTGAAGCTAGGCCTGATCTGTGTGCGATTGATAATAAAACTTCTCCTGAGAAACATATTGGTAAGTTTTTTGTAGATAGCTTGGTACATGATATCGATGCTTTAAAATTTTTAGTAAAAGCCATGGGCCGAGAAAATATTTGCTTAGGCACGGACTACCCGTTTCCTTTAGGTGAAGATAAACCTGGGAAATTAATTAAAGATGCAAAACTTGATAAAGCCACACAAGAATGGCTCTATCATAAAGCAGCGCTGAAATGGCTGGGAATGAAAAAATCTGAACTTGAATGAATTTGTCTGAACATGAATGAGGAAACTTAAAAAATGGATTTACAACTCAAAGGTAAAAAAGCGCTAGTCATGGGGTCATCAACAGGTCTTGGTCGCGCCATCGCAGAAGGCTTAATCGCTGAAGGTGCAGAAGTCGCAATTTGCGCACGAAATGAAGCACAACTAAAAAAAACTGCTGAAGAAATTAAAGCCACAGCTTATTTTACATGTGATCTCAGCATCGCAGGCCTTGCCAATGATCTTGTTGAAAGAACAATTAAAAAATTAGGTGGTCTTGATATTTTAGTTACAAATACAGGCGGTCCCGCTCGAGGGAACTTTTTAGATATCACTATTGAACAATGGGAAAAAGATTATCAAAGTGTGTGGATGAGTGTAGTTGAATCACTAAACTCAGCACTCCCGCATATGGAATCAAAAGGCTTTGGTAGAATTATGATGATCACTTCAGTCGCAGCTCGAGAACCCCTAGCAAGACTTACAAGTTCAAACGGTTTGCGCGCAGGTCTAAAAGGCTTAGCAAAATCAATCTCCACTGAGTACGCAGCAAAAGGTATCACAGTAAATGTTCTCATGCCGGGCTACACAAACACTGACAGACTTAAAGAATTAAACTTAAGTGAAGAACGCATTAAACAAATGGTTCCTGCAGGAAGATTAGCTGAGCCAAAAGAACTCGCCGATCTCGCAGTATTCCTAGCATCACCGAGAGCAAGCTACATCACCGGACAAAGCATCGCAGTAGATGGCGGATTCATTAAAGGCAACTAAACTTCGGTAACTTCGGTACCCGGTACCTTTTTCGTTAGCAATGCGTCATATATCAGGCAGATTTTAAACCTGACCAAGTTACTATAGTGGATTGCCCCGTCGCTCGCCTTCCCTATGATCCCCTGAATCCCGAGAAGAGATCGTTAGAAATGCCAGTTGATGGTGGTAATTTGGTCACTGTAATTTTTTACTGACGAAATGTCTTGCGTTTAGAGCTTTAGAATATTGAGCTATGAATTTCCGAATTGCAGCGTGTTTTAAAAAATAATTATTAAACCATTTATTCACCACTTCTTCATTTTCAAACTCAACAAACTCTGTCTGTACGAATTTATTTGAAGCCGTCAGTGGATCTTTAATTGCTAAAGCTTCAACCACATGTGCATTTTCGTGGGTAATTTTAAAAACAGCATCAATAATATCTTTTCTTAAGCCAGGGGTTTTAACCTTAAGTATTGTGTCATAGAGCTGTGGATACCATTGCTGGCGATGTTCAATGACTTCTCCCATTTCATTGTTACCAACAAAATTTAGTTCTAAATTAATTCTCGCATTTGCATGAAACCCATCGTGAGCCAAATACTCAGGGGCATTCATAAGTACATTATCTACATCTTGAATGATATTTCCAAAGGTTACTCCCAAGAAATATATGGGCAAGTGAGCAACCCTGATAAAATCTAGCTCAGACAACTGTTTTGAGGTTGGGTACAAAAAAGGAATAAAATTAGATTTTTCATAGGCACTGGCAATGCCACCAGCCATAAAGATATGCCTATACAAGCTGCTTTGACCCATTGTCTGTTGGCCAATCCACCCACCTACAAACCGACTATAAAAATCACTGTTTCTAATCGCAGCCTCTCCGGGAAGATCTTTGCTATGGGCATGAACATACATAGCTCTTTCGAGCAAAATTAAAAAATCTTTATAGGTTTTGATGTGCTTTAAATTTTTGCCCCGATAAAAATCTAATATCTCAAGATGGAGACCAGGATTAAGATAGAGCTTATTCGCTAGATTACTTTTTGCTGTTGGCTTTTGAGAATGAATAAATCTAAGTGCACGTGATGCGATAAGACGAAACTCATTATCAAATTCGTTTAAGGAAATATCCATTCCTGCAAATAGATTTTCTGAAAATTCGTCATTAAAATTGCTGCTATTACGAATATTTTCTAAGTTAAATGGATTTGTAATATAACTTTTATAACGCTCATAAGTTTTTGTCCAAGAGCTTTGTGATGAAAAACTTAATTTTGGAGTTCCTGATTTTCCAAGTTTAGAAAGAACAGCATCGCAGCGTTCAGCGTTTGCATTGGATCCCAAAAAAACATGATGATTATGAGGGGGAGAAACTTCTTCATATATTAAACAAAACTCCTATGGGGTAGTGAGTGCTTGTGAGTTTTCAAATTCTTTGCGTTTCAGAGGCTCTTGGCGCCATTTATAACCAACTTTCAATTAATGAAATGAATAATGAATACCGTAAAATTACTCCTAAAGAGTTAGGCAACTAATAGATGCCTAACTCCTTAGTGTGATGATTTTAAAGTCAGAGTCACGTGGTCAACATGCCTAAATCTTTCGGGCAGAGTATGCCAATTTGACTAGTATTATACGAGCAATTTTCGCACGATCAAAATGGGGACAAAAGTCGCCAACAAACCCAGTGCCGGACTTAAAAGGAAATATACAAGTGCGGGAGCAAATCTCCCGCGTTCAAACATTATGAGGGTTTGAAGAGTATACGCGGAAAAAGTAGTAAACCCTCCGCAAAAACCGATCAAAAGTGCGGTCTGAAAACCGACGGGAAAATCTCGGTTTATACTCAATACGTAAATCGTTCCCGCGATTAGTGAGCCTAAAATGTTTACTGCCAATGTGGTTACAGGGAACTGTTCGTTCCAATTCCCTAAGAACTGATCGACCCCATAACGGCTTAAAACACCTACTAATCCCAATAATGATACTAAAAGTACAGTCTGCATTTTTTTATTTCACCATCTTGCCTGCCAGAGGTCATCAATAAAATGATTTCGTACCCACGCCTGCCATGAAACATATGGGACTCAAGCATCTCCACGTTAAGAGTTCCTTCGCGTTACTGCCGAAATCCGCATTAAGCCCAGAGTACCATTAGCAGCAACCGTATGAATTTTTTAATACCTTAAAACTCCGAGCGAATATCCCAAAGATCAGGAAACAATGGCTGTGACAATGTGGTTTTTAAATACTGAGCGCCAGGACTTCCACCGGTGCCCATCTTCACACCAATAGTGCGCTCCACCATTTTCACATGTCGATAACGCCATTCTTGGATTCCTTCATCGAGATCAACAAGGCGTTCACAGATTTGTGTGATGCTTGGATTATTTCGATAAATATTGAGTAATATTTTTTGAACTTCTAGTGAGGCCATCGTTGCTTCTGAAAGATCTCTTTTTAAAACTGTATCAGGAATATTCAGACCTTTTAGTTTTAAATAACGCAAAAACGAATCATAAACAGATGGCTTATTCGAAATATCTTCTAAAAGTTTTTTCACTTCAGGCTCTCCAGCATAACGCTCGAGTGCTGATTTATTACGTTTACCCAAAGTTATTTCTAATTGTCGAAATTGAATTGATTGAAAACCACTAGCCGTATCAAGTCTTGCTCGAAAAGATGCAAACGATAAAGGTGTCATTGTCTCAAGCACATCGATTTGCCCAACCATGGTTTTAAGAATACTTAAAATGCGTTTGAGTGTTGCAAGGCTCTCTGGGGTTTTTCCAGCTTCAAGAGATTGCTGCAAATATGCTGTTTCATGAAGAACCTGTTTGAACCACAACTCATATACCTGATGAATCACGATAAAAAGTGTTTCATCATGCTCTTTTTCTGAAAGTGGAACTTGAAGGTTCAACAATTCATTAATCTTAAGATAGCTTGAGTATGTAACCGCCATGGGCAATGGTTTAACCCAAGCTTTTAAGTTAATCAACCTTTGTGATTTTTAGCGATTCGGTTTCTGCCAAATAACACCTGTAGGCTCAGGGTTAATAGTGATTTGGGGAACCGTATTGGTTTGTGTTGAGGGAATTGTCGGTGAGAAATAAGTAAACCGACGATAAAAGCGAATGTCTTTAAACAATTCTTTTACGACCTCATCTGAACGACCTTTTCTAATTTTTTCTAAATATTTTTTATAGTCATTCACATAACGATCTTCACGAGGAAGGGATCCGAAAAAATAGGACGTCATGCGCTCTAAAATTTGACGATCACCACTATGAATGTAAGTTTTTGTTTCTATATTTGTTTTAAACTCGCGGGAATTGGGATCATTTATAATCTGCACGGCTGCTTCAACAACACCCTCAAGACCTTTACTTGCAATAAGATCAATATACCCTTGGGCACCGGGGAGATCCATTGAGCGCCAAAGGAGGCCCTGATAAAGCATTTCTGCCACCGCTCGAGGATCAACTTTGATTTTTGCCTCAGCTTGTTTCTTATACATATCGCCTGATTTGCTATCACTACCTTCAACACCGACTTGGGGGTTGTGGTTATTGCCACAGCCAATTACAAAACCGACAACAATAGATAGCCCGGCACTAAAAGTAAGAAATCGCTTAAAAGAATGTATTTTCATATCAACCTCACTCTTGCTTTTAGTTAATTACAAAGAATATGCCAGCTGTAGAGTGCTTTAAATAAAGAAGAGGCACAGGTAATCAAACCTGTGCCGTAGATGGTAAGTACACTATCAAAAATTTAGACACTTACTCGTTGTGCAAATCTAATACTTTCAAATGACTACTGCACTGCCCAGTGAATGCATGATTTGGCGCTCTTGCTTTTGGTGCTATCTCAAGCATTCGACGCAGCCCTGGTACATTCACCGAAATCATGTGCGAAATTGCACTCTGAGTTGGGCTATGGCTATTTCCAATTTCAAATAACATCGACCATATTCCGTGGTGCCAATAAGCATAATCCTCAAACGTTCCGTCGGCTGGGTAAATCATTTGTGTTGAATTACCGATGGCGTAACGACTCTCTTGTACTGCGGCTCGAGCTAATTGCTGAAACACAGTATCGAATAGAGTACCCGTTTGGTGAGTTGAAATTCCCCAAGGATAAACTACTGCTGGAAAATAAGTATGCATGGTTGCTGAAGTAATAATATTTTTCTCTTGAATAAAACGTGCAAGGTTTGCAGTTGATTTTAAATGAAACGGACCTTCTGTTCCGCAAGGCCCAGGATAATCACGATTTGGATCTTTACTTCTACCCTGTGTGGTTTCGTATCTGTTTCGTGAGTTGTATCCTGAGATATTCAAAACAGGAATAACATAAACCGTTTGATCAGGGATCGGATTTGCAGCCAGTGCTAACGCAAATGCCGCAGCAACTGCAGTTGAACCATATTCATTTCCGTGATGAGTTCCGACAACCAGATTATGTGTAGGACCATTTCCGATTTGTAATCCTAAAATTACATCTCCACTATCAGAGTCACCCACGTTAATAATGCGCACATTTTGTGGATACTTAATTGCGGTCTGATTAATAAAATCTTTTACCTCTGAATATTTTGTAATTGGATTTTGAGCATATGCAGTTACTGAAAAAATTAGAAAAATAAAAGCGGATATCCCGTGCAACATTTGTATTCCCCCTATTGTATTAAAACTTCCCTTAGCCAAAAGTCTAGCGGCTCTTACTTCTGTGTAAAGAAAGAAATGAAAAATCGTACAACTCACGCCAGAATTGAATTTGAAAGACTTGCGCTGTGCAACGCAATCTCAAGACTCAGAATCGACTTTTGTCGCGATTTTAAATCGTTCTCAAATGTTTGATACGGTTTTGAATGAACTTGTTTATCCTAATTGAGTCTTACGTCCGGGGGGATTTAAGTACAGAAGCTAAATTATTAGCATGCTCAAGGAGGGGTCAATGCTGAAAATATTTAATAAACTAGCACTCGCTATGTTTATTTTCACACTTTCGTCGATGTCATTAGCCGCAGAAAAAGAGTGGACGATGCTCACTTTCATGAACGGCCATAACAACCTCGATTCTTACGGTGCAAAAGATCTAAATGAGATGGAAACCGTTGGATCAACCGATAAAATCAACGTTGTAGTTCAATGGGCAAGTCTTGGCTCAACGCAAACAAAGCGTGTGTATGTTCATCAAGATAATCAGCCAGGCATTGTAACCTCACCCATTGTTGAAAGTCTTCCCCGAGTGGATATGGGCGATTATAAAAATCTCATCGAGTTTGTTAGATGGGGTGTCATGAACTACCCTGCAAAAAAATATTTTATTAACGTTTGGAATCACGGCAGTGGTTGGCATGTTAATGCAAACCCGTTGTTTCAATTATTCAAAGGCCTAGGTCTCACTGGTTTTGAAGCAGCAAGTTTTTCTCCAAGTGATATTAGTTGGGATGACCTCACAGGTAACTTCATTTCAACAACCCAATTAGGCCTAGCAATAAATGAATCCGCTAAAATTATCGGTCACAAAGTTGATATTTACGGTAGCGATGCTTGTTTAATGGCCATGCCTGAAGTTTCAACAGAAATGGCTGATTCAGTTCATATGTATGTCGGATCAGAAGACACCGAACCAGGCCCAGGTTGGGAATACGGTTCATTCTTAAAAACATGGAGCGCTCTACCCGATATGAGCCCTTTTTATGTTTCAAAAGCTCTCACTGATACCTACGTTGCCTCATATACAAATGGTCCTCAGGGCAATTTAGCAGTGACATTTTCAGCTCTTGATTTAACAAAAACGCCTGCACTGCTTTTAGCAATGAAAGGCTTATCTGCTGGCTTAATCGCACTTCCTAATGCTGCTAAACTTAAAGTTAAAACAGTCATTGGTTTAACCCAAGCATTTTACTTTTCAGATTCAGGTGATGGACTTGATTTCGTAAAACACTTGGAACAAGCAAATATTGAATCTATGAGACCAGGCATTCTCAGCAGTGCTCGAAATGCACTTACAGGTTTCATTGCATATAATAAAGGTTCACCATCGTTTAGCAAAGCTACGGGTGCTGCGATGTGGATTCCTAAAAAGATCAGCACATTTGATCTTTACTGGGCTAGATACCAAAAGTTGAAGTTTCAACAAGAAACTCAATGGGGCAATGCAATGCAGTCTGTTTTAATGGCTCAATAACGTCTAAAGGGTATGTCCAAATTTTAGGGTTCTGTTAGTTTCTTAAAAAGCCACCTCGGCAGTTGACGAGGTGGCTTTTTTGTTGTGAAGTCATCCCCAGTCAAGGCAGGGGGAATCGTCCATGACTTTAATTGCTAAAGCAGTGCTACAAATTACTGTTATATTGGCCATTTCAATAAATGCGTTTGCCGCTACACCTAAAATTCTACAAATTCTTCATACAAACGATCTGCACTCTTACTGGGAAAAATCTAGTAACAAAAAATTAGGCGGTTATGCCCGCATTAAAACTCTACTTGATCAAATGGAAGCCGAAGGTGACGCCAACGGCTGGGCAACAATTCGATTAGACGCCGGAGATTTCAGCGAAGGTAATATCAATTTTTGGGCTGATACAGGACGCACTAGTTTTGAAATCATGAAGCTTCTTAACTACGATGCTATAGCACTGGGGAATCATGACCATCAATTAGGAATCAACGAACTCATCAGGCATGCTTCAACTGAAGAAACAAAGCTCCCACTGGTAGCTGCAAATTTTTTCACTGATCAACCTGTAAACGTAAAACCAGGAAAATATGTTCGAAAAAAAGGACTCGTAATCGCAGTGGGTGGTGCCACCACTGATAATCCAACCTATACATGGACTGCACGTCCTGCAGAAATCACAGCTCCAAAAGGCCCCTTAGAATCTTGGCTCATCGCAAATGAAATGGTTGATATTCACATTGCACTGACACATTTGGGTACAGGGCAAGAAAGAAAATTAGCAAAAGAATCTAGCCTCATTGACATCATCATTGGTGGTCATAGCCATACGACAATTGACTCACCCATTTATGAATTCAATAAAAATGGTAAACCAGTTCCTATAGTGCAAGCAGGTGCTCGCGGCCTTTTTGTTGGTCGCATGCTTGTCGAATTACCCGTGCGAGTCTATGCCCACGTTTTGTCATATTCACTAAAGCGTGTGACAGCTGATATTCCTGAAGATCCGGTCATTAGTGCGATAATTACCGAAGGACTTACAAAACTTCAAAATGTATTTGGCCAATATGATTTTAATCAGATCATAGGACACGCTGACAAAACATATTTCACACACCGAGAGCCCGTACCGATAATCGGAAATTTCTTAGCCGATGCTCTTCGTGAGGCTGTAGGTGCTGACATAGCATTTGATTCAGGACGCCTGTATGGCGACCGAGTTTCTTTTGGACCAGTAAATCTTTATAATATTTTAAATTTAACTCCCCATTTGTATTCGTGGGAATCAAAGGGTTGGAAAATTGTAACTTGCGATATCGCAGGAAGCCGCCTATCAAAAATTCTGTCTATCCCTGCATTCGTAAAACAATCTATGATTGTTTCAGGAATGACCTTTCGCATGAATATGCTTAATATCGTTCGTGATTTAAAAATCCACGGAGCCCCTGTGGTTGGTGATCGTATTTATAAATTCGCACTATCTGAAGGTTTTGTACGTGGTCTACAAAGCTATCCTGAACTCGATCGCATTTGTCGCCCCTACACTCAAACAGGAGTGTTGGTTCGTGACGCCATCATGAAAAAAGCAATGACCATGAAAGCCTTTACTGAAGCTGAATTTGGCCCCCGTCGCATCACAGGTTTTACAGAGTTTGATTGGGAGTGCAATGATGACTGCCCTGATGAGAGTAAAGGTCTGTAAGACTAAAAGCTTAAAACAAACATAAATCCTTGTTAATTCAGCACTGTTTTGCTATCTCTAGCTCTCATTTAACAAAGTTTTTTTGCACAAATTAGCCCTGAAATTTTATCCCGGAGATTAATGCGCATGACCCACGGTTTACCTACTGTAGCTGCAGCAAAATTAAAAATATTCTCCGGAAACTCCAGCCGTGATCTTGCACTTAACATCGCTAAAGAAATGGGCATAGAGCTTGGCCGGGCTGATCTTAAACGCTTCAGCGACGGAGAAATAAATCTCGAAATTCATGAAAACGTTAGGGGTTGCGATGTTTTCATGATTCAAAGTGCGTGCAGCCCAGCCAATGACAATTACATGGAACTTTTCATTATGCTCGATGCGCTGAAACGCGCTTCAGCCGCTAGAATTACAGCTGTAATTCCATATTACGGTTACGCCAGACAAGATCGAAAAGTTGCTCCTCGAGCACCTATCTCTGCGAAATTAATGGCAGATCTTATTACAGCAGCCGGTGCTGATCGCGTTTTATCTGTTGATCTTCACGCAGGGCAAATTCAAGGTTTCTTTGACATCCCCTTTGATCATCTTTTCAGCATGCCGGTTCTCATAGGGCATCTTAAAGAAAATATTTCAGGCGAAACCGTAGTAGTTAGCCCCGATGCAGGGGGTGTTGAAAGAGCGCGTGCCTTTGCAAAACGCTTAGGTGCTACCATTGCAATCATCGATAAACGCCGTAATGCCCCTAATGAGGCAAAAGCACTCCACTTAATCGGGGATGTAGACGGTAAAAATGCCATTATCCTTGATGATTTGATCGATACTGCAGGTACTCTTACACAAGCAGTTGACACACTTATCAATCATGGGGCAAAAAAGGTATCTGCATGCGCAACTCATCCCGTACTTTCTGGCCCCGCAGTGGCTAGAATTAGAGATAGTCAGTTGCAAGAATTGGTTGTTACGGATACTATCCCTCTCAGCCAAGAAGCAAAAAATTGCAGTAAAATCAGACAGCTTACGGTTGCTCCGTTACTGGCTGAAGCAATTAAGAGAATTCACGGTAATGATTCTGTGAGCTCATTATTTATTTAAGAGGTTATTCATGAAAACAATCGAAATCGAAGTACAGCAACGTGATCTCACAGGCAAAGGCTCAAACCGCCGTTTAAGAAACCAAGGTTTGATTCCCGCTATTTTGTATGGTTCAAGCAAAAAGAATTTCAATATTCAAACCAGCACAAAAACAATTACATTACTTGTAAACTCACATAATGAGAATGCCATCATCACATTAAAAAGTTCAGCAAAAGATGTGAACGGCAAACATGTTCTCTTAAAAGATTGGGATCGTGACATACTTACACGAGGCCCGTTGCATGTTGATTTTTATGAAATTGATTTGAAAAAATCTGTACGCGTACGCGTTCCACTACACTTTACCGGTAAAGCTAAAGGTATCACCGACGGTGGTATCGTATCTCCCGTCGTTCGTGAGATCGAAGTTGATTGTTTACCCACTGCAATTCCTGAGTTTCTTGAAGTAGATGTAACTCATTTAGGAATTGGAGACTCCGTTCACATTGAAGAACTCGTTGTTCCTGAGGGAGTTAAAAAGCACTTCGTTGATAACTACACCATTGTTACATGTTCATTTATTAAAGAAGAAGTTATCGTTGTTCCTGACCCAACCGCTGTTGCTACTCTTGCTGAACCTGAAGTTATGGCTAAAGGTAAGAAAGATGAAGAAGGCGAAGAGGGTGCTGCTAAACCAGCAGCAGGCGCTAAAGCCCCCGCTGCTGCAAAAGGTGGCGATAAAAAATAACGAAAATATAGCCGTACCTTTATGTGGTTAATCGTTGGTCTTGGAAATCCTGGTTCTAAATACCTGCTCACCCGACATAACTCTGGGTTTATGGCCTTAGATTATTTGGTTAAAAGCATTGGTGTTCAAAATTCTGACGGCAAACAAGAACATAAAGCTCAAACCATAGACTTTAAATGGGAAGACCAGCCCATTAAATTAATCAAACCCCTCACCTATATGAATAAATCCGGTGAATCCGTGGGTGAGATCATGCGGTATTATAAAGTCCCACTAGAAAATATCATCGTTGTTTATGATGATCTCGACACACCCTATGGGCAAATCAGATTAAAACAAAAAGCCGGAGACGGTGGCCATAACGGAATAAAATCTTTAATCGAACAATTAGGTACTAATGAATTTTTAAGAGTGCGCATCGGAATCGGGCGCCCAACGCATCCTGATATGGACCCGGCTGATTATGTTTTGCAAAATTTTTCAAAACAAGAGCTTACAACACTTCCTGATCACCTAAATACAGCACTTGATGCTATAGAAATGGTTGTATTTGAAGGACCACTAAAAGCGATGAATACTTTTAATACAAAACCAAAAGAAGAAGGAAATAAAAATGGGCTTTAATTGCGGCATAGTAGGACTCCCCAACGTTGGGAAAAGTACACTTTTTAACGCCTTAACTTCGGCTAAAGCTGAAGCAGCAAATTATCCATTTTGTACGATTGATCCTAACGTAGGCATTGTTACTGTACCGGATGAGCGAATGGATAAAATCGCAAAAATAGTTGGACCGCAAAAAGTGGTTCCAACCACAATTGAATTTGTTGATATCGCTGGTTTAGTTGAAGGTGCAAGTAAAGGTGAAGGTTTAGGTAACCAGTTTTTAGGGCATATTCGACAGACAGACGCCATTGTTCATGTGGTGCGCTGTTTTGATGACCCCAATATTATTCACGTGGCTGGAAGTGTGAACCCACTTCGCGACATGGATATCATCAACACAGAATTACTTTTGGCAGATTTAGATTCAGTAGAAAAACGTTATGCAAAAATTGAAAAGACGGCCAAAATTTCTAATGACCCTAAACAAAAAGTCGAAGCCTCATGTCTAAAAAAACTTGTTGATGCCATTCGAGAAGGCATACCTGCTAGGGCCGTGGATCTTAACGATGAAGAAAAACTTATCGCTCGTGAACTTCATTTAATTACCCATAAACCTGTTTTGTATTTAGCCAATGTTGATGAAGCAGGACTTAAAGAAAAAAATGAATGGGTTAAAGCGGTTGAAAAAAGAGCAGCTGAAGAAAAAAGCGTTGTAGTTCAAATCTGCGGTGCTCTTGAAGCAGAAATCGGCCAACTCGCAGCTGATGAACGAAAAGATTTTTTAGCAGAAATGGGTTTGAAAGAACCAGGCCTTAACACTCTTATTCGTGGTGGCTATAAGCTCATGCGTCTGATCACTTATTTCACAGCAGGTGTTCAAGAAGTGAGAGCTTGGACAATCACCGAAGGCACAAAAGGCCCGGGAGCTGCCGGAGTCATTCACTCAGACTTTGAAAAAGGATTTATCAGAGCAGAGGCCTATCACTGCGAAGATCTTTTTAAATTTGGGTCTGAAGCAGCGGTAAAAGAAAAAGGTCTCTACCGTTCAGAAGGAAAAGAATACCTCGTAAAAGATGGTGACGTCTTATTCTTTAAATTCAACGTCTAGGTTTAAAACGCACCAAAAATAAAAGTCGATCTTGTTTTTCTTCAGGCGCATGATGCAAAGTAGCACGATTTTGCGGAAATTTTTCTGCGCGTTCAAGACCCGTAATGATCAATGTTTGACCACGAAGTACTTGGGTGTACTTATATGGCGATTTATCATAAATACTATTACTATGTTCTGTAAAAATTGTTCCTGAGCCAATCACCGCAGTTGTCACCGTCAAATAGCCACCGTCTTCATGGGTGATCTGGCCTGCAGAATTCCAAGGCAAGCCAACTTTACCATCTTGTGTACGGACTTCGACATAATCTATCACATACTGTTCATGAGGTTTCAGCGCTTGATTTAAGAGGCTTTCAATCCATTTACCATGATCAAAAACAAATGAAATGAAATCTTTTGGAAAAGAATTATCTACTTCTGTTATTTGTTTAAGTTTGCTTGCGTCATCACCTCTTCGAAATTGATGCTGATGATTTTCCCTCGAAGGAGTAAATTTGAAAAAAGATCCTTTTTCCAGTGAGCTAAAAATAGGGTCAAATATTTCTTTAGATAATTGCGTCGCAGTATCTAGCAAAACAAAACCCTTACCTGTTTGAATATTTAAACTTGTTTTTATTTGCTCTAATAACCGGTCTCTTAATTTTTGATCATTTATTAAATTTTTTAAAATTCCATTGCAACGATTAATACTTGCGTCAGAGGCAAATCCTAGCGTGCTCCATACCAATAGTACTGAAACCAACAATACGCGCAATATCACAAATCAACTCTCATGATAGGATCACCTTACAAACCTCATGCCGCGTTTGTACGCTATGTATTGATGTTCATGGGGTTTTACGAAGATCTACATGTCGAGAAATTATGCACTTGGCGGAATTTAAGCCCAACTTTAGACTCAATACGCCATGTACAACATAATGGTGTGCATAAAACTTCAACGAAATGCATCACTTACCTGCATAAAAATGGCGCTGTGTGCGGATCTTATTTGTGTTATAATTAAGTATAAGGGGTAGCACTAAATGAAGAAACTTATTGAAGGCATTAAAGGACTCATCGAAGAATTAAAGTCCTTGTTTGGCCCGCAATTAAAACCGGTGCCCATTCACGTAAAGAATCACCCTCGCAAGAGGTAAGTTATTTCTAATTTCCTATTTTGGTTCATAACGCAATTTCGGATCAAGTGCGTCGCGAAGACCTTCGCCAACAAAATTAAAAGCCAACATCGTTAAAAAAATCGCCAGCCCTGGGAAAATTATCAGGTGTGGATAAGTGCGTAAACTTCTCCATCCTTCATGGGCAAGAACGCCCCAACTGCTGTAAGGCGGTTGAAGTCCAAGACCAATAAAACTTAAAAAACTCTCATAGAGAACTTGTGAAGGTATTAGAAAAGTTAAAAGCACAAGTAATGGGCCTAAAATATTGGGAAGAATATGAAATAGTAATATACCGTAATGTTTTACACCTACCGAGCGAGCAGCCTCGACATAGGGCATTTCACGTACAATCAAAACTTGAGCGCGTACAAGCCTTGCAATTCCCATCCAACCGACTAAACATAACGCAAACATGATGCCCATCATAGAGCGGATTCCATGTGAAAAATATTCTGTAGAATTAATAATCACTGAAACGAGTATCATCAAAACCAGTGGTGGTATGGATTGCAAAATGTCTATTAATCGCATCAGTAATGAATCAACGACTCCGCCGATATAACCCGCAACGGCTCCGTAAAAAGTACCGATGATAACTGAAACAAAACTTGTGAGAATTCCAACAGCCATGCTCACGCGTGCCCCATAAATAATGCGTGAGTAAAGATCACGGCCTAATTCATCAGTACCAAACCAGTTCGTGAAATTTGGATTCAATAAAACTCTTTGTAGGTCTTGCACTTCATAAGAGAAGGGTGTGATTAAAGGTGCAAACACCGCAAGTGTTATTACTAAAAATATAAACATGAGTGAAATAAATGGGATTTTATTTTTTTTAAAATTCGACCACCAATCAGATTTCATGACAGCCTCATACGTGGATCAATAAGTGTAGTAATAAAATCCATGATGAGATTTCCGATGATTAATAAAAATGAGTAGATCAGAGTCAAAGCCAGTACTAAGGGGTAATCACGATTATCTACACTAGCAATTAGGTGCCTACCTACTCCAGGAATAGCAAAAATAAGTTCGACCACGAAAGTTCCAGAAATGAGATGAGCAATCATGGTTCCTGAAAGTGCGAGCACTGGAACAATGCTGTTTTTTAATACATGTTTAAATAAAATTTGAATTTGACTCATACCTTTAGCATATGCAGCTCTCACAAAATCAGAATGTAGCACATCAAGCGCACTGGTTCTAATGAGTCGTGCGATGAGTGCGGTGGGCCTTGCCGCAAGTGTGATTACTGGTAAAATATAATAGCTGGGGCTTTCCCAAAGTGCTGGAGGAAGCCAATCAAGCCAGAAGCTAAAAATTAAAATAAGAATAGGCGCTAGCAGGAAACTTGGAATACTCACACAACTCATCGTCGCAAAAAGTGTTAGAAAATCAAATTTTGAATTATGTTTTGACGCCGCAATTAGCCCCAAGGGAATTCCTAGAGAAAAACTTAAAACAAGTGACATCAAGCTTAGCTTTAAAGTTATTGGCAAAGTATCTTGTAAAAGACTCACCACACTTTGATCAATATTACGATAAGAGGTACCTAAATCACCTTTGAAAAGCTTGCCTACATAAATTAAAAACTGCTCTGAAACGGGAGAATTAAGATGATAATACTCTTCAAGATGAGCTTTTACTTCGGGAGCAAGGGCAGTCTCGTCATCAAATGGACCACCGGGCAGTGCGTGCAGAAGAAAAAATGTGATAGTAATTAGAACAGCAATTGATAAAATCGCCTCGAGGCAACGGCGAAATAAAAAACTTATCATTCTAGCGACGCCTCTTTTAAAATCAAATGATTAAGAATATTAGAATACAAACCGTGCACTCGTCCATTTACAAGATAATACTGTTTTCTCATAATGAGCGGCACCACAGGAATTTCCTCTTCACTTAATGTATGAAGCGCTTTTGCGTAAGCTCTCTCGCGTTTTTCAATATTCATCTCTTGAGATGCAAGTCGTACATAATCATCAAACTCGCGATTTTTCCAACCCATAATATTTTGCTTGGAACTTCCTTTAAACAAATTCATAAAATTATCTGGATCAGGAACTGTCGCCTGCCATTGACCTAAATACATCATAGGACCTTCTAGAACCGTAGCTTTGCCCGTCACGTTTTCTTTCACGATCTTAATATCGATTTCTAAATTGCGTTTTAACTGTGACACAATATTTTCGGCCAAAGCGTCAAATTCGCCACTATCACCAATTTTAAACAAGATAGGCTTAACTTTTTCCATGTTACGATAACCTGAACTCTTCAATAACTCTTGAGCTGCACCAGGGTCAAACCGCACACCACGATTACTTTCATAACCTAAAATATGTGGAGGAATCATACCGGTGACCACATCACCAAAACCATTGATGCTTGAAAGGGCTTCTTTACGATCAATAGACATTCCAATTGCGCGTCTCATAATTGGGCTGGACACAGGCTTTTGATGAACATCAAAGGCCAGATAAATCATATTTAATGTCGTAGCATTTTGTAGTTCTTGGCGATTTAAAAATTTTGTTCCTTGAGTTGGAGGAATATCGACAATGATATCTAATTGATTAGTGATAAAAAAGCGCAAAGCATCGGCTGCTGACAAGCCGTATCTAAATACTAAGTTT
Source organism: Oligoflexia bacterium (assembly GCA_034439615.1). Taxonomy (NCBI): domain Bacteria; kingdom Pseudomonadati; phylum Bdellovibrionota; class Oligoflexia; species Oligoflexia bacterium. Next base: position 27,995 of record JAWXAT010000022.1, read on the forward strand.
TTAACACTAGGTTTTCTTCCATAATATTTATCGTGACGGACTAATATTCCATATTTTGTTGCCAACTTTACAATTTTGTAAGGCCCGAGGGTCACGGTTTTAGAGAAATCTTTTGTAGGCTCTCGATGAATCGGAAATGTAGCAGGGTTAGCAAATATCATCGGAAAATAAGGCACAGGGTGATTCAAATTAAAAATAAGTGTGTAATCATCTTTGGCCGTGATGCCTACATCAGAGAAGTTAGTTGTTTTACGTAAATAAAAATTCTCAGCATTTTTAATTGTGAATAAAAAATTACAAGCCGTTACAGGATTATTAGAATTTAACAGCCGCTTAAAACCATCTATGAATTCTTGCGCTTTTAAAATTTTCCCATTTGACCACTTGATATTTTCGCGAAGCTTAAAAGTTACACGTTGACCATCAAGGCTCACTTCCCAACTTTGGGCTAACGCTGGCTGTACTTTCACTTCACCATTAACTGTCTGAAGTTTTGTGAGGCCATCCATTATATTTGTAACAATGGTTGTCTCAGAAAAATTTAATGGCTTATTCCAATCAAAGTTTACAGGGCTTGTGAACAGGCCTAAAAAAAGAGTTTCTTGGCGTTTAAAATCATCCGTGTTTAATGATGATTTGCTACCGAATTTTAAATAATCGCATGCACCCAAACTTAATATGACTGAAAACAGAATAATGCTACGAATCAAATAATTTCTATTCATTAGAAATTATTAAACTTTCTTAAGTGCTTAGAGTCAATGGGTCAATTCCAAGACTCGGTAGAAGGCTTGGGTCCTTCATATTTAATTGTGGGTTTTGTGATCCAGCTGAGCGGGTTGGGCTCTTTTTTATAGAGCATTTGATAGATCAAATAATTGGTCAGAACTTTTTTAACGTAATGACGCGTCTCTTTAAAGGGGATGTGCTCAATAAACTCATCAGTATCGAGTCCGCCAAAATCTTTTAACCACGCTAGTGTTCGATGTGGCCCAGCATTGTATGACGAAGCCATCAAAGGAAGTTTCAGTGTGGTTTGTTTATCAATTTTAAGCGAGGAATCTAGAGTATTTTCAATTCTCTTGAGATACCAAATTCCTAATCTGATATTCACATCTGGCATTAAAAGAAAGTGATCTTTAAACTCTTGCTCATAGGGTATTAACTTTGCAACTTTTCGAGCTGTGTTGAGCATAATCTGCATGAGCCCCATGGCCCCGGCAGGGGATTTTACTTCTTCACGGTACTCACTTTCACCACGCATGATACCCCATGCAAACGCAGGGAAAACCGAATAAGCCGTACACCATTTCATTACTGTTTTTTCGTAAGCAAGTGGGTAAGCGGCTTCCCAATATTTGCGGCCAGCATCCATACCCTTTTCTTTACGTTTTGCTTTAAAGTAATCATCAGAGATTTGTTTTGATCGATGATAATCACCTGCATTTTTATATTCAACCATGAGCATTTCACGAAATTCACTATTACGGGTGCTACTTTGAATGAGCTGCATTTCCCGACGCGCCCAATCTCTAAAACCAAGTGAAATGAGTTCTCTCACACGATCAAATCGCGCAGCAAGTGCAGGATCTTTAAACGTCGATACAGGAATTTCCGCATCTACAACATCGGTCTCATCATCGGCATCAGCTTCGGCTGATTTTTCTTCTTTTTTATCATCGTCATTTTCTTCAGCGGCTTCAACAGTATCAGGAACAGATTTATCTAACTCTGCCTCACCACTTCCGTCACCCAATGCAACACCTTCTAAATCAGCCTGAGCAACTTTACGTACAGGTTTTGTATTTGAAGCAGAACCCGGAGGTGCGATCAGTGAAGGCCCCGAAGGTGTGGGGCTTGGGGGTGCGATAAATGATGGCCCTGCTGGACGCGCAGAGGGTAACGGTAAAGAGGCCAGGCGTGCTGAAGCAGCAGCTCCGTAGTAACTAATACTGTTTTTTGGATCAGCTAATTCATTAAATGTTTGCCTAGCAGCTTCAATGTTTCCTAATCTAAATTCAGACATTGCTTGCCAATATTTTAATTTTTGTAGCATATCGTAATCGCGTTTGTATTTAGTTCGCGACAGATGTTCAAATTCTTTGAGTGCACCTTCATAATCAGTTTTTAAATAACGAATCCATGCCATATGCCATTTTGCATCAGAGACATATTTACTTGTTGGCCATCTTTTAACTAGTTCTTCAAAACGTCTAGCAGCACCATCGTAGTCACGATTTTGGTAACTAGAAAATGACGCCATAAATAGTGCATAGGTTTTATCTTTTACTTTTCCTGCGGAATTGTAAGCATTAAGATAACTCTCAATAGCTGCGGCATAATTTTCTGTTTCAGAGTACGCTTTGCCCAAAAGCAAATGCAGGTTGTAATTTCGGCCCAGCATATCTTGAGCAGTGTGATAATGTTTAACGGCAGCTTCGATTTTTCCAAGTGCTAAAGCCACTCGCCCACTGAAGATTTCAATTTGAGCTTGATCAGTTTTAGGTGCCTTACCTGCCTTGATTTTTAATTCCCAATCATAGAGTTCTTTTATGATTTCGTCGTACTCACCGTTTCTTAAAAGTGTAGCAAATCTTTTTTTATGATCTTCAACACCTACACTGCAATTAAAAGTGACGGCCGAGTTTTTAACTTGTGGAATTTCAAATCCCCAACCTTTTAGCAAACTAAAAGAAGCGTGTTTAACGTAAAGCTTACGCGCGTATCCACATGCAGCTTGTGTATGTTTTAATGCAGCATTTGTCTCAAACAATGCATATACAATTTCAGCTGGCAATTTATCTGAACCATCGCGTCTGATCCAACGTCTTCTTTTTTTACTCCAATACTTTGAAGATTTACTCTCGACGATTTGATTTAAAATTCTTGACGATTCAGCCCACTTTTCTTCTGTCTTTGCAATTTGCACTAATTCATTTTGCGCATCAATTTTAAGTACACTTGTGGGAAAATGCATGATGACTGACTGAAAATTCTTTTTGGCTGTTGTCCAATCTTTATTATCTCGAGCAATTAATCCCAAATGAAATTGAGCATAATCATCAAGTTTTGAATTAAGCGTTAGTACTTGATTTAGATATCCGGCCGACGAAACTAAGTCTTTGGCAGTATAGGCCTCTACACCAAGTTTGAGAGCCTGATTGGCTTTCACCACAGGGTTTTGTTCTTTGTTAAATTTATCTTTGAGTGCTCCAAACTCTTTAGAAGTTAATGGAACATCGCCATGGCTTAAAGAAGCCCAAAAAACCAATAATAACGCTATATGTTGTTTTCTCATGTACCCCGATGATTTTTAATCAATATTGATCTTTATTTTAGCACAAGAATAAGGAATATATCGTGCAATCAAATGACCCAAAATGGCAAGGTACTTATATGGCAAAACCAAAGTCGATTTTTATATGTCAAGAATGCGGCGCCCAAAGTTCACGTTGGCTAGGCAAATGTCCTGAATGCAATGCATGGAATACCTATGCCGAAGAAACTGTGGGGCGACCTGAAACTCAAGCTGACACTGCACGAGGCCTTGGTCGTGGAGAAAGTAAAGTTGTAACCCTCAGCGAAGCCGCACTTGAATCAGAGTTGGTCAAACGCAGTACCACCTCACTTAATGAACTTGATCGCGTTTTAGGCGGAGGAATTGTTCCGGGTAGTTTCACACTTATTGGCGGTGATCCGGGTATTGGTAAATCAACTTTGATGCTTCAGACATTAGCCAATTTAGCTCGCACAGGTAATAAAGTTCTTTATATTTCTGGTGAAGAAAGTGTCGGCCAAACACAAATGCGCGCCAAACGTTTAGGAGCCGCATCAGAGAATCTTTTTTTAGCTAGTGAAACAAATCTCGATGTAATTCTTGAACTCGCAAAAAAAATTAATCCATTTATTGTAGTCATTGATTCAATTCAAACTGCTTTTTTACCCGCACTCCAATCTGCTCCGGGTTCTGTTTCTCAAGTTCGTGAATGCGCAGCTAAACTTATGTTTCTCGCAAAAACTGAAGGTGTTTCTGTATTTCTTGTTGGCCACATCACAAAAGATGGCAGCATCGCAGGGCCCAAAGTTTTAGAGCACATGGTCGATACAGTTATGAGTTTTGAAGGGGATCCCAATCACCAATATAGAATTTTAAGAGGAATCAAAAATCGTTTCGGCCCAGCAAATGAAATGGGTGTTTTTGAAATGACATCTGAAGGTTTAAAAGAAGTAGCTAACCCTTCAGAGCTTTTTTTATCTGAACGTGCTGAAGCCACACCGGGAAGTGCTGTGTTTTGCACTGTAGAAGGAACAAGACCTTATCTCGTAGAAGTACAAGCTCTCGCCACAAGAACCAATATGGCCATGCCAAGAAGAACATCATTAGGTTTTGATCCAAATCGTGTTCACTTGTTACTAGCAATTTTAGATAAACATTTAAAACTTGATCTCTATGCTCACGATGTCTTTGTTAATATCGCAGGTGGTGTGAAGATCAATGAACCTGCGGCAGATCTTGCCGTGGCCGCAGCACTACTTTCAAGTCTTAAGAATAATCCAATTACTAAAACAAATTGTTTTTTTGGTGAGTTAGGTTTAACAGGTGAAGTGCGTGGTGTAAGTTTTCCGGAATTGCGTTTAAAAGAAGCTTCTAAACTTGGTTTTGAAAAATTCTTTGCCCCACAAAACAATCATCGCCATCTTAAAAATGAAAAAGGTGCTGGGCAAATTGTTTGGCTTGAAAATATTAAAGATTTACAAAAACTCATTTGATATTTGTTTATTAACCGCCAGCTTTGACCATAGCAATCATTTCAGTGATTCCCACTCTAATCATCATGACTGCAATTGCTGTTAATAAAAGTGAAAATACTTTTCCTATAGCAATTGCTCCAGCTTCACCAATAATTCTGATAACTTTTTCAGAGTATCTAAATACGAGCCAAACGATAAGAAGATTAAAAATAAATGCAATAAGGGTGGCATTGTAACCATTGGTACCAACGCTGAGTAAAAGTGTAGTTAAAACTGCTGGGCCAATGATCAAGGGCATACCAATCGGGACGATTCCCATGGTCTCTATTTTTTCATTGGTTCCTCTTTCAGCTTTATCACTAAACAAAAGATCAAGAATTGCGATGATGAGAAGTAAAATTCCACCGCCAATTTTAAAATCAGGAACTGTGATACCCAAAAGATGAAAAACTTCTTTGCCCAAGTATACAAAGCCAATACCAATAAAAAATGCCGTAATTGACGCTTGATTGACAATGCGATTACGTTTTTCAACAAAAATATTACGGGTCATTCCGATGTACATGGGCAAAATACCGATGACATCGATGGCAAAAAATAACGGAACAAATGAATTAAATATTTTCTCTAACATGATAATTATTTATAACATTAAATGGCCCTATTTGGAAAATCTTTCAATTTTTTCACTAAGCTTTGCACATCGAGGGTGCAATGAGGGCTTGGATCCCGCCAAAAGAGCTGAGCTTCTCACTTTTAGGGGGCACATCTTTAATTAATGTAATTCCCAAAAATGAGTCATTTGAAAATTGAAGTCGCAATATGATTGAGAATTCTTTAAGGCTAAATCAAGGCAAGAGTGGAATAATCATTCTACGTTTTGGTATGGCACATTCGAAAAGTATTATGGACGGTATAAAGACAGAGGGTGCATCATTTATTCTCATTTCGCCTTAATGCGACTAACATCCACTGATCTCATTTACACATTTTGACATGATGAGCACTGACGTCGGGTGCCCGCCTTCTATTTCTGACAACCGATTGCAGTAATAATTGGAATTCAGGAATTTATTTTTCTATTTAAGAATATTTCATTAGTGATGATTTTTCTCCTTATTTTCATAATTCCATTAACTTCAAATAACTCATTTGCTCACGTGCCTGGCGAAACTTGCGGCCCGTGGATCTATTTTTATAAATAAATTCGCTACGCGGGTATTTAAAAAAGTATCGCGCCCTACAAGTCATTCTCTAACGAGAAATTCGAATTTTAAAACCATGGTATATTCATTTTTGAGTTTGAGTGAAGCTCATATGGTTGGGAAGATTTTAGTTTAATTAATAGGAGGATTTAGCATGCAACTGAATAACAAAGACTTGGTCATCCATGAGCGAGCCCTTGAAGTTTCAAAAAGATATTTAAAATCAGAGAGCGAACTTATCACTTGTCTAATCGAAGTCGATCAAAATAAAATCAGTTACAAGCTTGATTATTCAAGTTTAAGCGATTACGCAAGACGCGCTCTAAAGCTATCTGACGACACAGCTCAAAATTTTGTGACCGTGGCGCGTAAAGCATTTTTAGTTCCTGAACTTAAAACTGCCATAGATGAAGGATCACTTACAGTTTCTAAAGCTCGCAAATTAACTCCCGTTTTAAACTCCGTAAATCAAGCGCATTGGTTAGCGCTTGCAAAATCTTCATCTCAAAAAACAATAGAAAAAGAAGTGGCAAGAGTTCAGCCTCACTCAGCTATTATTGAACAAGCAAAGTATGTTTCAGGCGACACGCTTAAAGTTACAAGCGCTTATTCTGAAAAAGTTTATAAAATGCTTAAACGTGCGCAAGATCTTGAATCTCGAAAGGCTAAGAAAAATCTAAGTGTGAATGAAACGTTGGAGAAAATTTTAGGCGCGTATCTTGAAAAAAATGATCCAGTAAAAAGAGCGGAACTAATGGTTGAGCGAAGGGTGGAACAAAGGGTTGACCAAAGAAAAGACCGTCTTAAGTCGTTTCAGCAAGATACCAACAATCCATCTGAAAATATTGACGCAGCCTCTCCGAAAACCCGTCTTAAGACGAATGATCAAGGCGATAAAAATATGAATGTTATGCCTAAAGAAAAGGGGTTTAATGAAATCCTGCATCAGCGAAACAATATTCCATTTCATAGAAGCGCAATCTCTGCACCACTCAAGCGTCAAGTCATTCTCAGAGACAAGGATCAATGCCAACACCCGTATTTAGATGGCTCAAAATGCACTAATCAACGGTTCACTGAAATTCATCATAAAATACCAATTAGTAATGGCGGTCAAAATCAGCTCACAAATCTTACAACACTTTGTTCAGGGCACCATAAAGTCGTGCATTTAAATTAACTGAAGCAATAACATGTGGCTGTGTTGTCGGCGCCTCTTGTAGCGCTGGTTTTTTGCCGCTTATCTTCTAGACTGATAGAAATTTGTGGTGAAAAAATTTGGTAGATCGGCGGCAGGACCAGGATTGATTTGAGCTTTTTAGCTTCTCCATCCATCCAGGTTAGATATCGGTCGACCATATTTTTCTCTTTAGGTTTTTCTAAGACCGGTAGTTTTGTGTCTTGGGGGATAGGCAAAAACAGATTTCCTTGGCTATCAATTTTTATCATCGTTGATACACCTTTAGGCAGTCTTGTTTGGTAGTTGAGGAGAGTTGCCACCCAAGCAATACACGCCCCTAATATGACTTCATTGGGTGTTCGCCAGCGTAATGCTTTTGTTGCTCGCTGCTCGTTCCACCTTTGATTCCAACTTCGCATGTATTTTTCAAGTATCCAATAATCTGTAAAATCATATTTTGCATAAAACTCTCGATCATCTTGCTTATGCGTATTCTCAACTTTTCCGTTAAGCTCTTTTTGCCCGATTGGGATAAGTTTGTGACGGATTTCTTTAAGCCTGCGCCACACATCAAGGGGGTGATTCCCCGTCGGGTACCCATTACTCCCCACACGATATTTATCAGTAAATTCTTTTCCGTTATCTGTCTGCACTTCAACGATTGGGAACGGGCAGTTTATTTCAACCTCTTTTAAAAACTTTTCTAAACTCTCATAACCTTTGGTCTCATAAATTCTCATACACCTCCAGGTTGAACAGTGATCAACAATGTTAAACTCATAATATTGCTCATCGTTAATTAAGTAGGGCACATACTTTATATCCATCTGCAACCACCCAGGTAGTGGCCTTCTGTACCGCTTTAAATGGGTCTTTGTTAACTTCTTTTTATAGGTATCTGTAATCAAACCTAAACGCCAAAGTACCGCGTAAACTCCACTTGGCGAACACACCATGTTGTACAGTTTTTTTAAACTAAAACTAATCCGCTCAGGGCCCTCTGCTGGTTCAGCTAATCTTAGTGCTTTGATCCTTTTTTCAACACGCTTTGGGGTTTGATGAGGGCAGTACTTTGGCTTTCGAGATCCAGACTTAAGCGATAGTAAATTCTTAGCCTTTAAAAGTATTAATTCCCATTTATAAAAAAAATCTGACGAAACACCTCTCTGGCTACAGACTTGACTCACTGACTTCGGTGACTTGACTACAGTCTTAATTAAATAAAATCTTTTCTTAATCTCAGGATCAGAAATTGTGTTAGCTTGC
>JAWXAT010000023.1 GCA_034439615.1 Oligoflexia bacterium
AAATCGTTCTCAAACAGGAATCAATGTAAGACTTAGTGAGTTATCAAAAGGGTACTACACGATCTCGTTTATCGCATACGATCAGGCACAAAATCAGAGTGCTCCCACAACAACCAGTTTTTGTGTTTTTGAGTGTCCTGATCCATCTACATATTGCCCGGGTGCTGAACCCGACGATGGCTGTGGGGATGCTTGCCCAATCGGCACTAAAGTTTGTTGCGTTGCGGTTTGTCCTGACACATCAACTTATTGCGCAGGCAATGAACCTGGAAATGGTTGTGGTGGAACTTGTCCAACAGGAACAAAATCACCATCATGTCCTGACACTAACACATACTGCGCTGGCAGTGAACCTGGCAATGGTTGTGGTGGAACTTGTCCAACGGGAACCAAAGATTGTTCCTGTACGCCGACTTGTGTCCCAAGCTCTTATTGCCCAGGAAGTGAACCTGGAAACGGTTGTGGTGGAACTTGTCCAACGGGAACTAAAGATTGCACTGGCTGCTCTGGCTGCCCTAGCGACACAAATGATTATTGTCCCGGAGACGAACCAAACGATACCTGCGGAAATAAATGCGCTAACGGAACTAAAGATTGCACAACTTGCACTGGTTGTCCTAGCGACACAAATGATTATTGCCCCGGAGAAGAGCCAGACGATACCTGCGGAAATAAATGCGCTGACGGAACTAAAAATTGCACTACCTGTGAGGCCGGAAAAACAAGATCATTAAAAGCGACATGTACGACAAAATGTAAACAAACTATGGATGGTTGTGATCAGGCTGATTGCAAGGCAACATGCGCTGATGTTTTAACCACACCACCCAACTGTTGTGATGGCGAAGCAGGTGTTGTGAATGCTGATCATGAGGGTGAATGTATCCAGACTTATAAAGAATTTTGGGAGTGCCCTTGATGTGTGATTTCTTTTTTAACTAAGAACCGTCAAATCACCATAACTAAAAAGTCGAAATTTTTTATCAATGGCAAATTTGTAGGCATTTAAGATTTTTTGTAAAGTTTTAAGTTCTTGCGCTCGCCCCTCAGGAATCATGCGTGTACCAAAAGCTGATACAAGGGCTAATAAACTTGATTGAGGCTGATGAAAATTCGTGAGCATTGCATCTACCACCTGAAATTTATAACCGGGCGAAATAAAAAGACGAGTCTCGCCAACAAAAGGTACGATCATAGGAATATTAGTCCCCCCCGTACCTGAAGCCCACACCGCTGACTCTAAAGCACGCGTTGCCGTAGTACCACATGCCCACACTTTTTTACCGGTAGCTTGTGTTCGCCTAACAGCTTCACAAGTTAAAGGTTCAATAATTGCAATTTCTGGATGAATTTGAAAATCAGATAATTTTTCAGTTTCAATGGGCAAAAATGTACCAGCACCAACATGTAAAGTCACATAGACAATCTTCACACCACTTTCGCGCAAATATTTTAAATGCTCATCACCGAAATGTAGACCCGCTGTAGGAGCTGCAACTGAACCTAAATTTTGTGCCCACACATTTTGATAACGCGTTTTATCTTCAGCGGCCTGATCAACTAACTTAATATTTTCACACACCTGATTTTCTCTGGCCTGAATAATATATGGCGGAAGCGGCACATTGCCGTGTTTTAAAAAATACTGAGCCAGGTCTACAGATTGTTCTATTTCAATTTCGCTGATGCGGCCTGTTTTTAAAACCTTAGCTTTAAGATCTCCTGGCAAATCAATAGTTTTTCCTACTTTGAGATTCATTCCTTTTGATAAAATTTCCCAATGCTTTTGATTTGCAAGTGTTTTTAAAAAAAATATTTCACCAAGGCTTCCAGTTTGTTTTTCAATAATAAGTCTTGCCCATAAAACTTTAGAGTCGTTTAAAACAAGGGTGTCCCCTTTTTTAAACATGGCTAAAAAACGAGACCAATTGATTTCTTCAACTTGATCACGATCGCGAGAAATATGAAGTATGCGTGATTTTCCACGAGCTAAAGCACTCGTTGCTACAAGGTTTTCAGGATATTCAAATTGAAGATCAGCGGTGAGCAACATTTACTTCAGTTAACTGCGTTCGGGGATAGTAATGCCTTAAAATATCGGCAGCTTTCGTGCCTTTTTCAGCCAGCGTCTTTGCTCCCCATTGGCAAAGTCCACTTCCGTGGCCAAAACCTTGCCCTTTAAATACAACAGAATCACCTTTTTGTACTACAGAAAATAAAGTGCTTTTCAAACGATCAAAACCGATAGCTTGCCTGAGCTCTTGGCCTGAAATTAAAATATTTTTTCGCCCATCGCTAAATGCAATCAACGCCACTCGTGAACTCGTCGTTCTCATCACAATTTGCACACGCTCAATACCTGAAAGTTGATGACCAGATAATTGCATTTTCTCTTTAAGATCACTAAATTTTACCTCTAAAGACCACTTAGATTTTGGGCTAAACGGACAACTCACATCGGCCACAGTTCCTGTTTCTAAAGACTCACCCTTCCAGACAAGATTTGGCTCTTCAGTTTGGCCTCCGCAATTGGCATGATAATAGGCCTTAGTCACGCGACCATTATGCAATAAAACTATACCTTCTGTTGCGATTACAGCTTTTCTTATTTTATCAATGATTGGAGACTTTAGTGGAGTTGAATAATTTTGATCCATCACGTTTCCTTCAAGATGAAACGGCGAGCCCTTTTTTAAAGACATTTGGAAAAGTGTATACGATCTTGCGGCAATGGATTGCGCTTTAAGAGCTTCCAGTGGCCAATGCCCCGGCATTTCACTTTGCAAAACACCAACAAGATATTCTTCAAGCTCAACAGCCTCAATAACATCAACAGTATTTGTGCGATTTAAAGTTGAGAGTAGTAATGGTGCGGGAAGATCATATCCAAAAATGCGCACTTTAGAATTATGTGAAAGTATTTGTAAAAATGGCTCAGATGAGCGCGTGATATTATTTCCGTTACGTATAATCCAAACTCTTTGTGCTCCGATTTTTTGCGAATCAATAATAATACGTTCTGATTTTGGAATAGAAATATTACGAATATTTTGAGATTTAATCGGTAAAAGTGTTATTCCTTCTCCTGTAATTTCAAGGGGCAAAGGAAGCTGGAGAATTTTCACACGCACTTTTTCAGCAAGTACGATTTGGCTCCAAAAACATGTGATGAGAATAAGAATCGCTGTTAATCGCATCAAGTGAAGTTCCCTCCGTGGCTTCTCCAGGGTAATTAGAACTCAACTCAGTTTTCTTATCTAGAAGAGAGTGTGATTCAAGACCTTAGTCAGTGTTTAGGAATATTTAATCCCAATTCATGCATAGCGAGTTGCAGATCTTGCCAAACAGATTTTTTCTGTGTGGGGTCGTGCAGCAAATATGCAGGATGAAAAGTTGGAATTATTCTAAGACCATCGATCTCAAAGATTCGCCCTCGAAGCTGACTTATTTTTTCATTAGTGCCCAAAAGTACCTGGGCCGCAAATGCCCCTAGAGCCACAATGATCTTTGGCTTAATAAGTGATATTTGAGAATGCATATAAGGTGAACAAGCTTCCACTTCATCAAGTTCTGGGTTTCTATTTTCAGGTGGGCGGCATTTCACAACGTTGGCGATATAAACTTCTTCACGCGTTAGACCCATAGCTGAAATCATTTTATTAAGAAGCTGCCCCGCTTTTCCAACAAAGGGCTCACCTTGAGCATCTTCTTCTTCACCCGGACCTTCGCCTATAAACATCAATTGTGCTTTGGGTGAACCGTATCCAAAGACAATATTCAAACGCCCTTCACTAAGTTTACATCGCCCGCAATCTTTAAGATCACTCAAAAGATTATTCAAATTTGAAACTGGCAAAACATGTTCACTATGACTTTTTCTTTTTTTATGTATTTCGTTAATGGGCTCATCAGGTGGTAATCCATTTGCAACAAAAAGATCTGAATCAGATTTTGCAGGGGCAATATTTTCCCCAATCGCAAAGTATCTAACACCGAGCACTTCTTTTAAATAGGCAAAATTTTCCTTCATCGACATTTTTTAAATTCCTAATAACGGTTTTTTAAATTGTTTAAAGTTTTACGCCGCCAATGCCGTTCATATGTATGTCAGTCAGGAGGACAGGCAAATGAACGCACAAAATGGAATCGTAGCACCACTCAATATCACAAACGAAGATCTTATCGAATTTTTAGAGACTTGTTGTCTCTGCGGTTCAAAGCTTCGCTTCAGCCATCAAACAGACTACCTAAAATTGGAAGTCCATGAAGAAGCAAATTGCCCGGATTGCGGAATAAGAAATAAAGTCTCAAGCTTTATTTTACAATAAGCATCTCGAAGGGTTTTTATCAGATTGGCATTGAACTGCAAATCTTATCGCAACCCTTTGAATTCATACGATTTTTAAGGTGAGTGGCTATATTCTCTCGCCTCTATGTAAGTCATTGAAATGACTTATTATTTCAACCAACCATTAAGCCACAAAGTCTCACGGTTTTATCTTAGTTAAAATAATCAGACAGTTGGCCAAGCTTTATACTCAAAACCATAGTCATAAGAAATACGTACGATTTCACGCGGCACTCCCCTTGCTCTATTCAGAGCTAAAGGGGAACAAATGAAACAATTCATGATCGCAAGCCTATTTATTTTCGGCATGTCAGAAATGGCAAAAGCTGAGCCACCCTCTCAAAGTAATTACAAGGCACAACAACAAGCCAGAATTAGGCTTCTTTTAGAAAGAGAACGCTTAGAAGAAGTCACACCACGTGAAACCAGCCTTCCTGAAAAAGTTTCCCGCGTAGATTTCACAGAGGGGATTCCCAGCATCACACATAAAGATCAAACGGTCATTGATCGACGAACCGGGCAAATCGGAAAAATTTCTCGCCTATTTGAAAATCGCGATAAAAATAATACAGCTGATAATTATGATGACATCTATTCAACCCATGGCAACTCTGTAGAAGTTAAGTTCACTGACTCTGAATTTAAATCACCCCGCAGTACGTATAGATATCTTGAAATAGATATGACTGAAATTTCTAAATTCACAGAAGAGCATGACTCAGGTTTAAAAATTGATACTGCAGTACTTTTGCGAACAAAAGAGGGTGGCTTAAAAGTAGCCTCCGTTAAATTGCTTTTTGACAAAGGCGAGGTTTTACTTGAAATGGATGATGATAAATCTCAAAAGCCTGCGCGATATAATTTTGAAAGAAAAAATGGAAATTTATCCATAGATTTTTATGACTTCCCAAAACAAAAAACTAAGAAAAAGACTTCTCATTTTGATTTAACTGATGAACTTGTTTTGGAAGTTGAAACGTTTACCACTTCTAATGATGTGATTTACAAAAAAGGAGAAAGCATTAAAACAAAAGAAGGTGCTGTCGGTCAAATTCAATATATCTTTAAAGATGGAACAGTCGCTATCACTTTTGAAAACAATCTTCATAAAACAGGAACAAACATTATTGAAAAACTAAGTGCGTCTCATTCAAATGCATCACACGCTGCATTGAAAGCCTGGGAGCAACTTCAAAAAAATCAAGCTGCGTACCCTAAAGATAAAAATCCATTTAACAATTTTGCTCAAGCCACAAATGACAAACCTGCTCAAACAACCAAGCCCAGTGGGGCGGGCGTTCCCATAAAACCAGCACCTAAAGCTGAACGTGCTAAATAAATTATTTTTTGATTTCGACTTGGATACTAGGTTGGGTGTCTTCATTAACAGATGATTCATCTTCATTAAGTTGTAATAAAACACGCTCTGCTAAAACCGAATTAAACCCTGGTAGCATTGCAATGTCTGCCGCCGGGGCACATTTAAGTTGATCAATACTTTCAAATTTTCTTAAAAGCGCTTTTTTGCGTTTTTCCCCGAGACCAACGATGTGATCAAGCTCACTTTCAAGACTTCGATTTTCTCTAAGTTTTCGATGATACGAAATTGCGAATCGATGGGCTTCATCCCGAATGCCCACTAAAATATGAAGTGCTTCAGAATTTTTTGCAAACGTCACAGGGTTTTGTCTGCCAGGCAAAAAGACTCTCTCTTCTGAGCCTTTCACATCAGCATCATCAAATTTTCCAAGTGTTCGTGCTTTTGCGAAACCAATTACTGGAATATGAGTTTTTTTAAGTTCTTCCAAAACTGCAACCGCCATACTCAATTGACCTTTACCACCATCCACAACTATTAATTGAGGCTCATCTTGCTCTACGTGAGTCATTCGACGTGATAAAACTTCTTTCATCATTGCAAAATCATTAGCCCCTTGAACTGTCTTAATTTTATAACGGCGATACCAATCTTTTGATGGAACACCTTCTTCAAACACCACTTGGCTAGCAACAGCTTCTGCACCTTGAAAATTTGAAATATCATAACATTCAATGCGCATAGGAAGTTCAGATAACCCCAAACGTTCTTTAATTTCCTCTAAACCCTTATGTTTGCGTTCTGTTTTTGTAACGTGATGTTTAAAATGTTCACTGGCATTGGCCTGGGCGATTTCAAGCATGCGGCTGGCATCTTGACTCGTAGGGTATCTTACAACTACTTTTTTGCCAGTACGTTCACATAACACAGCTTCTAAAAGTTTATGAATATCACGCCCCAAATCGGCACCCAAAAGAACCTCATCAGGCACCATGTTTTCTTCGTAATACTGGTTCACAAAAGACGCTAGCCACTCTTGGGGGTTTTCATCTTCTGCTGTTGGATTTAATAACGGCATAAAATGTGGCTGACTTCCTAAAAGTTTACCTTGTCTCACATGAAGTACTTCGATTGTGCATCCACGCTCATCACCTTCATAACCAATCACGTCTTGATCTTTTTCTCCCATAGCATTAATAACTGATTGTTTTTCTAGAATAGATTCTAATCCTTCTAAGGAATCACGAAGTTTTGCCGCGTACTCAAACTGTTCATCATTTGCAGCCTCTTTCATACGTTTTGTTATTTCTTTAAGGAGCAGTTTATCTTTGCCTCGTAAAAATAATAACGCCCCTTGAATATCTTTTTGATAAGTTTCTTTATCGACGATGTCTACACATGGGGCTGTGCAATTTCCTATTTGATGGGTCAAACAAGGTCGAGTGCGGTTTCTAAAATAATGATCACTACAATCTCTAATTTGAAATGTACGGTTTAAAAATTTTATGGTTTCCCAAACAGCTAAACCACTTGTGAAAGGGCCAAAATACATACTTCCATCGCGTTTTACTTTTCGTGAGAGATAAAGCCTTGGATAATCATCAGCCATACTTACTTTAATATACGGGTACGTCTTATCGTCTTTAAGTCTGATATTATATTTAGGTCGATGTTTTTTAATTAATGATGCTTCAAGTAAAAAAGCTTCTACTTCAGTTTTTGTAACAATATATTCAATTTTTGAAATGTGACTTACTAGATACTGTGTTTTTGCAGAATGCCCAGAACCTGTAAAATAACTACGAACCCGTGATCTTAAAACTTTAGCTTTACCGACATAAATAATCTTATCAATTGCATTTTTCATAAGATAAATGCCAGGTGTCGTCGGAAACCCAGCAATTGATGCTTTAAGTTCAGTTAATTTTTCAGAGATATCAGACTTTGAGTTGCGAGCCATTAGCTTTCGGCTTCGCCTCCCAAATTAGCAACATCACTAAAACGCATTTCTTGAAGTTCTAAGCGCTTAATCTCATCACGAATATTTGCAGCCTCTTCAAAATCAAGTTTATCTGAAGCTTTTTTCATCTGCTTTCGAAGTTTAACAATCTGCTTATTAATCGACTC
The DNA here is from genome assembly GCA_034439615.1 of Oligoflexia bacterium. Taxonomy (NCBI): domain Bacteria; kingdom Pseudomonadati; phylum Bdellovibrionota; class Oligoflexia; species Oligoflexia bacterium. The sequence goes on from JAWXAT010000023.1 coordinate 7,794, forward strand.
TGGCGTTAATGCGTAAAGTGTTTTTGGAGACGCCACTTTATTCTCACCATCACGACCTCGGGGCTGAGGAGCGGTGTAAAGCACTTGATCAGAAGCAGCGTAGAGTTGCTCTGTAGTTTGTGAAATCAGCTTTTTAATTGTTTGAGGAGTAATATTATTATCAATATTATATTTGCTTTGAATTTCTCGACGTCTTTGAGTTTCTGCCATGGCCTTTTTCATCGAATCAGTAATTCTATCAGCGTACAATATAACCTTACCGTTAATATTTCGCGCAGCTCGCCCTATTGTTTGAATAAGGGATCTTTCAGATCGTAAAAACCCTTCTTTATCTGCATCTAAGATCGCAACTAAACTTACCTCAGGTATATCTAGACCTTCTCTGAGTAAATTAATTCCCACTAAAACGTCAAATACGCCAAGTCTAAGATCTCGAATAATTTCTGAGCGTTCAAGAGTTAGAATTTCACTATGAAGATACTTAACTCTTACCCCCATGCCTTGAAAATATTCAGTTAAGTCTTCAGCCATGCGTTTAGTAAGTGTAGTAACAAGCACTCGCTCTTTAAGATTTGCTCTAATGCGAACTTCTTTAAGTAAATCATCAACTTGAAATTTTGCCCCACGCACTTCAATCTCCGGGTCAATCAAGCCAGTAGGGCGAATAATTTGTTCTATTATTAACCCCTCACTTTTTTGAAGTTCATAAGCACCAGGTGTTGCTGAAACATACATAACTTTATTTACTAAACTTTCAAATTCTTGAAAATTTAGAGGTCTATTATCAAGTGCACTAGGAAGCCTAAAACCAAAATCAACAAGCGTCATTTTACGTGACCTATCACCCTTGTACATTCCCCCAATTTGAGGAACCGTCACATGACTCTCATCAATAAAAGTTATGAAATCTTTAGGAAAATATTCAATCAAAGTTGGAGGCGCTTCACCAGGTTTTCGCCCAGTGAAATGTCTTGAATAATTCTCAATACCTTGGCAAAAACCAATCTCCTCAATCATTTCAATATCGTAATATGTGCGCTGTTCAAGTCGTTGAGCTTCAACCAATTTCATCTGAGATTTTAATTGTTCAAGTCGCTCGCGCAGTTCATCTTGAATCGTAATGATTGCTTTTTTACTTCGATCAAGATCTGTCACATAGTGGCTTCCTGGGTAAATCGTAGCACGTTCTACTTTTTGAATTATCGTTCCACGTAATGGGTCAACAATACTAATGGCGTCAATAAAATCACCAAAAAACTCAACCCGCACAGCACGACTATCTTCATAGGGAGGAAATATCTCAACCACATCACCACGTACACGAAATGTACCACGGTGAAAATCAACATCGTTTCGATTGTATTGAATATCGACTAATTTACGAAGCAGATCATCTCGCTTCATATCGCTACCCGATTCAATTAAAATTAACATACCCTCATAGGCTTCAGGACTTCCCAAGCCATAGATACACGACACACTTGAAACAATAATCACATCACTACGATCAAAAAGTGAACGCGTGGCAGAGTGTCGCATGCGATCAATTTGTTCATTAATGGCTGAATCTTTTTCGATAAACGTATCAGTTGATGGAATATAAGCTTCAGGTTGGTAGTAATCATAATAACTTACAAAATATTCAACAGCGTTGAGTGGAAATAATTGCTTAAACTCAGCGTACAATTGGCCTGCTAAAGTTTTATTTGGTGCTAAGATCAGCGCGGGTCTACCCATGCGTGCAATAGTATGAGCCATCGTAAATGTTTTTCCAGAGCCTGTGACTCCTAACAAAACTTGATGGTTACTTCCTGATTCAAAATTTTTAATAAGTTGTTCAATTGCCTTAGGCTGATCGCCTTGGGGCTTATAGTCAGTGACAAGTTGAAATGGTCGACTCTCTACGAGTTCATTTTTTTTCCCAAACCGGGGTTCATACATTTATTTTTTCACTTCCCATTCAGTTCCATCTGAAGAATCTCTTACTTCAATTCCAAGACCTGTAAGTTCTAATCTGATTTCATCAGACTTTTTAAAATCTTTATCAACCCGTGCTCTCCAACGATCATCGACAAGTTTTTGCACAGCACTTCTTTCTAATTTTTTATCACGCAACAAAATATCATCAAGTGCAATCAAGAAGCTACACGGGGGTTCGTGAAACAATGCCAGTAATGACCCAACTTCTTTAATTAACGCAAGATGTTTACTACATGAGTTAGCCAGTTCTTGAGAGGCCTTTAAACCCGGTTTTAGAATATTATTAAAACTACGAACAAGGTTAAAAATTTCAGCTAATATTTCAGGCGTGTTAAAATCATCAGCGCACGCAGCGTTAACACCTGGCCAAATGCTACTTACTCTCTCACCAAAGCCTTTTGGGTCAAGAAGCGAGCCTTTATGATCAGCCTTAAAGCCTGCTTTTTCACACTTACTGAGCCACGTTTCAGCCTGGGCCATGCTTGAATAAATGCGAGCCAGACCATGAATACAATGACTAATGACTGAATCACCAAACTCAGAAGGACTTCTATAATGTGCTGATAAAATTACAAACTTTAATGTTTCGCCATTAAAACGTTCTAAAAAATTTCTAGCAGTAAAGATATTGCCAAGACTTTTTGACATTTTATCTTTACCCATATTGATAAAATTATTGTGCATCCAAAAATTTACAAACGGTTTATTATTAGCAGCTTCACTTTGTGCAATTTCATTTTCATGATGAGGAAATATAAGATCAATTCCACCACCATGAATATCAAAGGTGTCCCCTAAATATTTCTTAGCCATTGCTGAGCATTCGATATGCCACCCAGGCCTGCCCTTACCCCACGGACTATCCCAGTAAGGTTCAGCAGGCTTTGCAGGCTTCCATAAAGAAAAATCTAAAGGATTTTTCTTTTTCTCACCAATTTCGACTCTCACCCCTGCGATAAGGTCATCAATGTTTTTATGACTGAGCTTTCCATATTCTTTTATTTTTTCAATGCTGCAAAAAACCTCACCATCAACAACGTAACCCGCACCATGACGGACGATCTTTTCAATCATCTCGATAATTTCTTTGATGTGAGTTGTCACTCTGGGGTTAAAAGTCGCGGGTTTTAACCCAACGGCTTTAAAATCTTTTTCAAATTCAAGTACGTATTTATCTGCTAATTCAAAGGGTGTGATTTTTTCTTCATTGGCCGCTTTAATTATTTTATCATCTACATCAGTATAATTATAAACGTAAGTGACCTTGTGATTTGTGTGTTCAAAATAATTTCTCACAAAGTTAAAAAATATAGGCCCACGAAAATTCCCAACATGTAAAAAATTATAAACCGTCGGCCCACAGACGTACATGCGCACATGCCCTGGTTCAATGGGGGCAAAATCATCTTTTTTTTGTGTTAAAGTGTTATAAATTTTCATAGTCATTTTAAAATCTCTCTTACTGAAATCACATTATTTACATGCCATTTATTAAATCAAACTTTTAAACATCGAGCTAAAGTTTTTTCAGCCCTAAGAATCAAACTCTTCTTTGAAAGTAGCGGAACCAATTGTTTTAATTCTGTACCGTGAGGTTTACCAACGATAGCTACACGAAGGGCTTGAAAAAACTCTTTACCTTTTACAGCACAATCAGTTTGAATCTTTTTTTGAAGTTCCGCAAATTTTGCTTCTTCAATAAATTCATCACTGGTGTTTTTAAGATTTTCTATCCAATGAGTGATAACTGATGTTGTAGAGGCCCACTTAAACGCCTCTTCTGATTCAGGCGAAAATTCAAAATTTTGATCAGATAACGGATGAAATAACAAAACCGCTTCAACCAATGTTTCAAACGAAGTTTTTAATGCACCAACAGCTTTGTTGATCCAATCAGTTGTTACTCCCTCAAATTTAAGACCATCGGCCTCCAAGAAAGGTATGAGTAACTTCCAAAGTTCTTGATGATCCATTTCCCTTAAATAGACAGAGTTCATCCATTTAAGTTTTACTCCATCAAAAACAGCAGGACTTGAATTAACCCTATCTACATCAAAAAGTTTAATCATCTCATTAAGTGGCACAACCTCTCGACCATCAGGGGAACTCCAACCTAAAAGTGCTATATAATTATTGATCGCCTCTTTTAGATAACCCTGTTGTCGGTATTCATTCACAGACGTTGCACCATGGCGCTTACTTAGCTTTTGTTTATCTGAGCCTAATACTACCGACATATGACCAAACTCAGGAGCAACCCAACCATATGATTCATACAACATGAGTTGTCGCACTGTGTTTGATAAATGCTCCTCAGCTCTTAAGACGTGAGTAATTTCCATTAAGTGGTCATCTATGACACAACAAAAATTATAAACCGGCATGCCATCAGATCTTAATATTACAAAATCTCCAACCATGCCCTCTTGAAACTCAACATCACCTCTGATGAGATCTTTGAGCAAATATTTCTTAGGTTTTTTAATCCAAAATCTTACGGCCCCTTTTTGCCCAGCTTCTAATTTTAGTTTTACATCTTGGGCGGGTAAATGCCTACATTTGCCATCGTATTGAGGAGGACGCCCTTGTTTCATGGCCACTTGTTTTTTCACTTCTAATTCTTCATCAGTGCAAAAACAATAATAAGCTTCACCTGAAGTTAAAAGTTTATCAGCATGCTCTTTATAAATATGTTGGCGCTCACTTTGCCGATAGGGACCAAACTTTGCATCAACATCGGGGCCTTCATCCCAATTTAAGCCTAGCCACTTAATATCTTGTTTTTGCATTTCTTCAAATTCGCGAGTGCTACGCGCTTGATCAGTGTCTTCAACACGTAAAATAAATGTTCCACCAACATGTTTTGCATAGAGCCAATTAAATAAAATACTTCTAGCTCCACCTACATGAAGATATCCAGTTGGTGATGGAGCAAAACGTACTCGAACGTTGCGATTTGTCATTTAAACCTCAGTAATTTCTTGTTCATTATCTCTTAATTTTAAAAGCACCACTGTTTGGCAAAATATTCCTTCACTTCTCCCAATGGCACCCATGCCTTCACCCGTTGTAGCCTTAACACCCACACAATGTGGTTGGACATTCATCAATGCAGCAATTTTTGTCTTCATTAATTCTTTATACTCAGTAAGTTTAGGTTTTTCAGCCATAATGACAATATCGGCATTTATAATTTGATAACCCATATCCCAAACACGCCTACACACTTCACTTAAAATTTCTGAACTCGGGCGATCTTTATTTTTTTCATCTCCCGGAAAAAACGTTCCTAAATCGCCCAGTGCTGAGGCACCTAAAAGGGCATCACAAAGTGAATGCAAAACCACATCAGCATCTGAGTGCCCGAGGAGCCCCTTTGAATGCGGAATTTCAACACCACCTAAAACAAGTTTACGACCTGTTTCAAAGCGGTGGATGTCGCTGCCTAAGCCAACTCGATACACGCTCGATATCCTCCACGAAAGTAACTTTTAAATTATCTTCTTCACCAGCGACCACAAGAATTTTATGCCCATGATTTTCTAATAAGCTGGCATCATCCACAGCGTTTTCATCACTCGCTGTATTATAAACTTCGGTTAATAGATCAGTTTTTAATAATTGAGGTGTTTGAATAATACGCAGCTTTTCACGTGATAATGTATCTTCCACCAATTCAAAGCCGTTATGAATTGTGATTTGTTTAATGGTATCTTTTGACTTAACACCAGGAACAACTCCCGCCATATTATGCATTTTTAAATCCACCAATCTTGCACACCAAAGGCGTTCTAAAAGATCAACGGTGATTGCAGGCCTTGCCCCATCATGAACCATGACCCACGGATTAACTTTATTTTTATTTAAAGCCAACAACCCGCTTGTTGCAGAAACTTGTCTGGTCTTACCACCGGCAACAACTTCAATGGGTTTTGTATCGATAAGATAATTAAAACTTTCTTTAACTGGTAATACCCAATCGCTTGGAACAACAACCACAACATTTCCTAAATGGGGCCAGCTTAAAAATACTTCTAATGACCATAAATAAAGTGGGCGCCCATGAACTTCTTCAAATTGTTTAGGTACTTTTGCGCCATAACGAGTGCTGTTACCCGCGGCCACCAATATAAGATCGCATTTATCGTTTACTTCAATCATGTAAATGCCTAAAAAAAAGGGGCGCTGTTTCTTTGCGCCCCATTGAATAAATACTTTTAAATTACAAGTTCAAGCTTCTTCGGTTTTTGCTTCGAGGCCGAAAATTTCACGAACTTCTTCTTCGACTTTCTTTTCTTGAACCTTTTTAGCTAAAGCCAACTCTTTTATTAATAGACTTCGAGCAGTATCGAGCATCTTGCGCTCACCAAAGCTGAGTTCTTTATCAACTTTGAGTAAAAACAGATCGCGCAAAACTTCTGCGATTTCGTAGATACTTCCAGTTTTGATTTTTTCCATGTATTCGCGGTAACGGCGATTCCATGTTTGATTATCGATTTTAATATTTTTCTTACGAAGAATTTTAAAAACTTCGTTGGCTTCTTTTTTAGAAATAATGGCGCGCAGTCCCACGCTGGCAACGTTATCTTTGGGAATCATAATTTTCATGCCGTTATCAAGGATTTGAATTGTGTAAAAAGTTTGTTTTTTACCGAAAATTTCCTTGGTTTCAATGGCCCGTACAACGCCCACTCCGTGACCGGGGTACACAGCGTTATCACCTATCTTAAATGCCATTTGTTTGGGTCCTTTCATGACGCGTTAAACTTTGAGCTGCAGCAGTGGGAGATTTGTACCACAGTTGAGCAAAACCGTCAATGAACGCGGACAAAAAGAAACGCCTTAACTCTATATTCGAGTTAAGGCGCATCGCATTAAGATATTGTAAATATTACTCGTTTAAAGAAGTGACCACCAGAGCATAGGGCTGAGTTCCGGTTCCGGGGCGACCCTGTGGAACACTAGTGCCACGCACACTGATATTATAGGTTCCATCATGAGGGGCTGTGAATTCCACCATCTCAGTATTATTTTTTGTATCAGTTGTTGAAAGATGATTTGGAAAAAAAGAATTCCCTTCATAATCCATAACTTTTAAATCTAGATTATTTACTAAAGCTTCAGCAGCTCCTGCAGATGCTGGGGCGTCTGTGTAAACCATAGTCACGCGTACTTTCTGACCAACTTTAACTTCAAGTTCGTAATTTTGCGAACCACCGGTTGGAACACCGTTTTTATCATCGATGAGATTTTCTTTTTTGATGGTAGTAGCTTTATCCATATCAACACGACCAAAACCTTCGTTCATATTTGGTCGACGTACTGTAAATTCTTGAAAACGTCCTGTACCATATTGGCCCGGGAACAAATCAAATGCTGTGTGAATAAGAACTGCCTTCACAAGTGCCGCAGATGGCTTATGCAGCCCCTGTGCGCGTATGTATTGACGTGTTACTGCAGCTGCACCAGAAGTTAGTGGAGTAGACATAGAGGTTCCACCCGCATAGCTATAAATTGCATTGTAGGGCCCCCAAAGTTTAGTTGCTTTTGGATGTTGAGACTGAGTTGAAATGATATTTGTACCTGGAGCTACAATGTCAGGTTTAATACGACCATCAAGCGTAGGCCCTGTGCTACTAAATGCAGCCATACCGATTTCAGTTTCAGAAAGTTTACTTGTGGCGATTGGGTCAACTCCCCATTTTTGAGTACCGCCTCTGAGTTCTTTCATCATTTTTTGCATTCCGCCCACTGGAACTAAATTCTTACTTGCTCCAACCGTGAGTACGTTTTTCGCTGTACCAGGACTACTCACTGAACCGCCGTCGATTTTACCATCGCGATTAAGATCTTGACCTGAATTACCCGCAGCAAAGACAACTAAAAATTCTGGATACTTCCAGGCGATATCGTCGATCATGGCTGCGAAGTTGTCATAGGCACCTAGATTAGCAACGGTTCCCCAACTATTTGAATGAACATGTACGTCATCGGTAGTATGTACGTGCCCAAAAAGTTTTTCAAAATTTGGAAGTACTAAGAGATTATTAAGCAGCGTGTTCCACATTCCTTCAAACGCAAGCTTTGCACCAAATGCTCCGCCTTTAAGCATTCCGTTTGAACTAACCCCTGAACCTAATACTGAGCCAGCAACGTGTGTGCCGTGACCTTGGGGGTCACTCCATTTTACTAGATTACGAAAATTCAGACCAAAAAACCCAAGGGCATAACCTTTAATTACTTGGCCTTTAAGATCTTCTAAAATTTCAGTGGTTGAACCGCGATCAAGGCCAGTATCGGCAACAGCTACGATTTCAGATTGGCCATTAAAACCTCGAGCGTGAGCGGCTGAAAAGTTCATAAGTTTTGTACCTGACTCATAACCTGTGAGATCAGTGTAGTCACCATTTGGTGTTTCTTGATTATGAAGATTACTTGAAACATCAAAATCAAAAATTTGCATTTTCTTATAAGGTTCAATCCACTCTACACCCTCAATCTCTGCAAGCTTGTGAATGCTATCAGCGATGGTGAGACCCACAAGTCTGTCTGATGCACGTGAGATATTAGAAATGTTGAGATTTCTTGATTGTTTAATGAAATTCTCAAATTCAGTATCTGAAATTAGGCGCACGAGAACTTGTTGAGGTTTTTTAGAATTAAGATCTGATCCAAATTCTTGACTGATTCGATATTTAGTTTCGTAAGGCATAATGCCTTTAATATTTGTTGCTACATTCAGAGCGGCCCAAGATTCACTGTTTTGAATCTTTGCTAAAAAAGCATCATCCGGAATATAAGTAGCAAATTTAACACCTGCTTTTTCTAAATTGTCTTTCCATGTTTTTAATACAGGGCCTGAGAACTGAACGATGTAGAATTCTTTACCTTGAGTAGGTAGAAATCTCGGGCCTGCTCGATTAAACCCGTTGGCATTTGTTTTTTCTGTGATGCTGAAGGTTTCGTTTTTGAGTCTGATTTTATCGCCGGCAAAACAAACAGCAAAGATAAATTGAAAAGAAATTGCGAATACTACGAGTGATCGAGACATGCTTTGGTTCCCCCATGGAGCCTTTATAAGCGCTCTGAAAATAATCCCTTACTTCTTGATTAAAAGGAGACCAAGCCGTTCGTCGAGTGTCAACACAAAGCCTTGATATTTATGGAAATTACAGATCGTTAACACCGATCCAAAAGCTGACTAAACGCACCATAGAGTTGATTTGCAAAGGAATTTTCACTGACTTTATGCGTAATTATTTAACCAATAGTAGCAAAAAGTAGTACTGATTTTTTTCTCGAAAACACAGCTTCATGAATCAATTTATTATCAGGAGATTTTAAATCTGGATCTTTTTCTAATATTTCAAACGCAGCTTTTCGCGCTTCGGTCAGTGTTTCTACGTCTCTTACAAGATTTGCCAATCGAAAACCTGGTAAGCCTGATTGACGGGTTCCTAAAAATTCTCCAGGGCCTCTGATTATTAAATCTTCTTCCGCAATTTTAAAACCGTCTTGGGTTTGAGCCATAACTTCTAAGCGCCGCTTTGCCTCATCACTTTGAGCACGACCTGCAAGTAATATACAATAGCTCTTATGAATTCCACGCCCCACGCGCCCTCTGAGTTGATGAAGTTGTGATAAACCAAATCGTTCTGCGTGCTCAATCACCATGACAGACGCATTGGGCACATCGACCCCTACTTCAACAACAGTGGTAGAAACTAAAACTCTCAATTCTCCAGCTTTGAATTGATGCATGAGATTTTCTTTTTCGATGGATTTTAAACGACCGTGAAGAAGTCCCACACTATGGGGTTTAAATTCTTCACTTAGAGTTTTAGCCATATCAGTTGCATTTTTAAGATCCAATTTTTCTGTTTCTTCAACGAGCGGATAAATAACGTAAGCTTGACGTCCGCGTTCGAGCTGACCTCGCACAAAATCATAAACTAAATTGCGTTTACTCTCATATGTCACTTTGGTTGTGATTGGTAATCGGCCCTTTGGCATCTCTTTAATAATTGAAACATCAAGATCACCATAGACTGTCATGGCGAGAGTGCGTGGTATAGGTGTTGCTGTCATAATTAAAAAATGGGGGCTGATACCTTTTTGTTTAAGTTGAGCACGTTGCTTGACACCAAATCGATGCTGTTCATCTATAATTACAAATCCTAGATTATTAAAATTAACTCCCTCTTGTATCAAGGCATGAGTACCAACTACTAATTGAAATTTTCCATTTTCTATTCCCTCGCGAACTACTTTTGCATCTTTTTCTTTTTGACCACCGCTTAAAAAAGCGACGTTGATGCCAAGATTTGCAAAGAGGCTTTGGGCTTTTGTAAAATGCTGTTCAGCTAAAATTTCTGTGGGCGCCATAATTGCTACTTGAAATCCATTTTCAATGACCATCGCGGCTGCTAAAAATGCAACTACTGTTTTTCCACAACCCACATCACCTTGCACAAGTCTATGCATGGGGTGAGGGTGAATCACGTCACCTGTGATATCAGCTAGAGTTTTTTCTTGGCCTTCAGTAAGTGTGAATTCTAATTGTTTACGAATTCCTTGGCTTAAAGTGGTGAGCGCTCGTAACGCAGGAGCTTTTTCTTTGATCATACCGTGACGCGTGCGCGCGAGATGTAGCTCAAGCCAAAAAAATTCTTCAAAAATAAGTCGACGTTGATGAGGTGTTTGAAATTCTTGCCATGCTTTTACATCTTCTTCACCAGGCTTATGTACTTTTAATAAAGCTTCTTTGAGTGGTGGAAGGCCGTATTTTCTTAAAATCCATTCAGGCATAGTTTCTTCAACAAGAGAACCCACATTAGACAAGGCCGTTTGAACAATTTTACGGATGAGTTTTTGATTAAGCCCTTCTGTTTCAGAATATATAGGTAATAACCCAGCATCTTTGTCTTCGCCGACCTCATCTCCGGCTTCATCAAGCACACGAATATCTGGATGATGAATTTCTTTTGAACCGCGGTATTCTTTTACTTCACCCGTTACTCTGACCAATGTCTTGGGTTTAAAACTTTCAAAATAACTTTTAAACGGAACTCGAAACCACTTACCGGTAATTTGTCCAGTGTCATCACGCAGTAAAACTTCATGAATCATACGCCTTGTTCGCCCCATGGGAATCATGCGGTAATGCTGAACTTGGGCTACAAAAGAACAAAGCGTTCCAGGCATCAATTGATTAATAGACTTAGCTGAGCGGCGATCTTCGTAGGTTCTAGGAAACCACTGCAAAACATCGCCGACATTATGAATATCTTTACGCGCAAGAAGACTTGAGACCTTGGGGCCTACGCCTTTGATAAATTGAACCGGTGTGTCGAGCTCTAGAGACATAACTTATCTTTACAGGCTCTTGCCGTTGACAGTCAATGCAGTGCCTCGTCATAATTAAGAAATGGAGCAAAAATACTTCAAGATTAGGTTGGCGAGTATGCATCCCAACCGAAAAATCACATTTGACCTCTTTATTTTGCTTAACGGCCGCTATGTTCTGTATCTCAGAACAGGAAGCGCTTTTGAGGGTGAAAAACTAGGGCACTTCGTATCTCGAAAAGCTGACGTCTTTTTTATAAAAGAAGAAGATCGCGATGGTTATAAGTCTTATATTAAGGATCGCGTTGACGACACAGAACATTCCCCTGCTGAAAAAGCATTGATCCTTAAAGAAAGTTCATTTTCTTTAGTTGAAGAACTTTTTGAAAATCCAAAAGTAGATCAAGCCCTTGAAGAATCAAAATCCGTTATTTCAAACTTTATCGATTTTATTGATGCAGAACCATCGGCTGTCGCAAATCTTATAGGGCTCAGTAGTCATGATTTTTACACTTACAATCATAGTCTTGATGTTTGTGTTTACTCGTTAGGCTTAGCGCAAAAAGCTGGTTACACAAAAAAAGAAGATCTTTTAGATATCGGTCGCGGAGCACTTTTTCACGATATTGGTAAAAGAAAAGTTCCTGTTGAAATAATTTGTAAAAGCGGCGGCCTTGATGAATCAGAGTGGGCGCAAATGAAACGCCATCCTCTTTACGGCCTGCAACTTCTTATAGATTATCCAGATGTTTCTGACGCCATTAAAGCGTGTGTATTTGAGCATCATGAAAACCATATAGGTAACGGCTATCCGCAAGGGCTTAAGGGTGGAGACATTCACCCTATGGCTCGCATCGTGGCCCTTACCGACACTTACGACGCCCTTACTACCAAACGATCATACAATGTCCCCATGTCTCCTCATGAAGCCCTCACTTTAATGCGTGATAAATTATCTAGCCGCTTTGACCCTGATTTACTCAAAGCCATGTACAGCATTTTATTTCATATTGAATAAAAATTTACCAAGTACAAAGCTCAACAGCACGGGCGAGTGCTTTATCTGGACTCTCATAGGTATTTTCTAAAAGCCACTTGTGAGATTCTTTTACACAATCAATGTTGCCACCTTGACTACAAATTTCTGTGGCGTAATCGAGCGCTTTAGAAGGGCCAGAATAGGTTGCTTGCAATATCCAATAATAAGACTCGTGCATGCATTCAAATGAGCCTCCACGAGAGCAAACTGTAACGGCTCTTTCAACAGCCTTATCTTGACTGTCATATGTGCGTAGCGAGAGCCAAGTTTTAGTTTTCTTAAAACAACTAGCCCGTGAATCTTCTTGAGCAAAAGAAGTGGTTCCCAAAAAAAGTCCTAGGAATAAAACCATTGTGAAAAGTTTCATAAATCCTCCGTAAGTGCAGTTCCCTTACTTCACTTTGCTTTTATTTTGTCGCATGACAAATGAATTCATAAATTATGTATGAATCTGGCCAGGAGGTATAAAAGTGGGTTAAGGATTCAGATTCCCACACGAAGCTGAGGCAATTTCTCAAGTACCGAAAGCTGACGCGCTGCTAACGAAAAAGGTACCGGGTACCGACTGACCGACTGGGCTAGTCTTTGTCTTTTTTCATTACTTCGATCTCGGCTGAGATCTTGAATTTATGATTTTCTACAAACTTGCTGGCTTCTTTTACGATGTCTACATGACTTAAAAGTGCGCCAATTTCTTTACTCACTCTTTGTACGAGTTCGTCTTTTCCTTTACCGGCACTTTGCAAAACAAAGGTAAGAACTTCTTTTGGAAGTTTGATGTCGCTTAAATAATTACGAATGCTCTCTTCTGTCATGAAAGCTGCACCCAAACCAACAGAGAAGAGTTTTTTAACCGTATCAAGTACAGGGCCGCCGTGTTTTTCTTCTACATCATCAATTTCATCTTCATCATTATTTTTATTTTTTTTATCAGTCATAATGTTAATCCTTTTGAGCTTCAGCTTTTTGCTTAAAAGCTTTCATCATAGTTGGAAGATTTACTTCGATAAGTTTTTTCTCAATCATCCCTGGAACAAACAAGGTAAATTTGGCTGTAATATTGTAATCAACTTGTGTTCGACCTTCGCCAAGATCTTTAAAAGTCCACTTACCTTGATTTTCTTTAAATAAATCACCTGAGTGAAACTTCCAGCTGATTTCAGAAAATGGTTTTTCAAAAGTCCAGAGTTGGTAACGAAATGATTTAATTATCTGCAGTTCATATTCGATAAGTTTTTTATCAGGAGAACTATCGATTACTGAAATGCGTTTAACGTCGCTTAAAAAACTTGGATAATTACTGTAATCAGATACTGCTTGAAAACAGGCTTTCACGGATGCATTAAAAACTTCACTCACAGATGCTTGGGCCATTTTATAACTCCCTATTTTTTCTTAAATAATGCGTCAGCTGCGGCTTTGGGGTCAAGTTTCTTTGTGGCAATGCCTGAGGCTCTTTGACCCGGCTTAAAAAAATCACAGAAATTTGCTTTTTCTTTATCAATAACTCTTTCTGCTGCAGGTTCATGACACTCGTTGTAAGCAAGAGCATCATAGAACTCACAGTTTTTGCAAACCCGTGCATCAAATCGACATTCAGTGCATACATCACCACGTGAGATGGTTTTGCCTAAACCCATTTCTTTTTGGCAACGATGACAAATCGCCATTTACTATAAAGGTTTGTTATTTAATTGATGCTCTGCGACGATCTCGCGCACCGTACCTGTTTTTGAGCGCATCACCAAACTATGCGTGTGAGCTGTATCACCGGCACCGAATCGAACACCTTTGAGCATTGTACCATCAGTAACACCTGTGGCACAAAACATGACATTGCCTTTTGCAAGTTCAGTAATGGAATATGTTTTATCAAGTTTAGTAACGCCCATTTTTTGAGCGCGTTTTTTTTCTTCGTCATTTCTAAATTTTAATATTCCTTGAAAATCACCACCTACACATCTTAAAGCGGCAGCCGATATAACACCTTCAGGTGCTCCACCAACACCTAAGAGTAAATCTACACCTGTGTTTTCACGGCAAGTTGCAATCGCCGCAGAAACATCACCATCAGTGATAAGCTTTATGCGAGCTCCTGTTTTTCGAACTGCTAAAATAAGTTCTTCATGTCGAGTGCGATCAAGAATAATGACTGTCACATCTTCAATGTCTTTACCAAGAGCACGAGCTACGGATTTGATATTTTCAGCGGGAGGTGCATGAATATCGACTTTACCTACGGCTTTTGGGCCAACAGCAATTTTATCCATGTAGGTGTCTGGTGCATGCAAAAAATTTCCGCTTTCAGCAACAGCAATAACACTGATGGCATTTTCTCCACCGCGAGCGCAAATTGTTGTTCCTTCTAATGGATCAAGTGCTATGTCTACTTTAGGAACTTCAGGCCCGCCCTTACCTACTCGCTCACCAATATAAAGCATGGGGGCTTCATCGCGTTCGCCCTCGCCGATAACCACAGTGCCATCAATTTTTAAAGAATCAAAAGCGCGTCTCATAGCATCGACCGCAGCTTGATCAGATATTTTCTCATCACCCCGGCCCATGAAACGTGCAGCTGCAAGGGCAGCGGCCTCTGTAATCCGAACAAATTCTAGTGCTAAGTTTCGATCCATAGATTCCTCTTATTGAATTAGCCTAAGATTTTTTGAAGATCTTCAGGCATTTTTATAATCTTAAATGTTTCGTCAATCGTCACATGATGTGTAAAACCTGTGACTAATAAATCACCTGTTTCTTTATTTCTTACTTCATAATTAAATACAGCACGAGCCCCCATGCGGCTTGGCTTTACTGAGATGATCAAGACATCTTCAAATCTTGCTGGTTTTCGATAACGACAACCAATTTCAACTAACGGCAAATGGAGCCCTTTTTTAGCCCAATGGGCATAGTTGATACCATTTTCTTTAAGCCATGCAACTCGAGAGACTTCAAAATAACGCAGATAATTTGAATGATGAACAATCCCCATTAAATCAGTGTCTGCAAAAGCTACTCGAATTTCGGCCACGCATTACTCCACTTTACTTAATTTCTTAACGTGCCCTAGAGACTCTTAGAAATTTGTCATCGAGGCAATACTATTTTGAGTTCTTTTTTGGATTTTTCCCATTCACTTTCAATATGAGCACGCATGCGAGCCGCAATCTTACGCCCGGCGATTTCTATAATGGGGCCAGAAAGTATCGCAGGAATACCTAAATCATGAGCCATATGAGTTGCATCCATTGAAATTTCAGTATGCTCAGAGCCATCTCGATCTTCGATGATGACCCCTTTCATTCCTTTAAAACTCCCTGAGATTGACTCCCAATTTATTCTATAACCATTAGCTGTGCTTTGAGTTTCCATGTGAAGTGTCATGCGCACGTGGTAACCCAATAGAGAGGTATGAACAAAAAGATTTTTTGTTTTTGGATCAAAAGAAGTCTCATCAACATAGGGCAATAATTTTGAATAGCTATTAAAATCATTGATGTGTTGATGGGTAAAACTCAAAGGTGCATGTATTCTTCCGCCACAGGCCATTATAAGTCGTTCTTGATCTTTCACTTCATCGGTTTTCACCGAGATTGCGATATAACGATCTTCTTTAATAGATTTATAAACTTTAGGTTTTGATTTCCAAAAAGGCGCTGGTGTAGGAGTTGGCTCTGCTGCGTTTAGTGTATTATTTATTATTAATGATATTCCTATAACCAGAATGATTCTCATCGATCAGTGACACTCACCCTATTAAGTTGTGGAGCCTCAAGGTTTTTTGTAGCTAGAAATGTTTCTTCAACAAGCTTTCTAATCTCAACGCCTGTTTCAACAGCTTGAATAGGACAATACTTTTCTTTAAAAAATTCTCTACAGTGATTAACTATATAGCTTGGTAACGCCACTTTAATGGAATCTTTTTTAGAAACAATCGTCACTTTACTTGATAAAAGATTTCGATTGAGTGGATCAAGTTTTAAACTCGCTTTTATATTTGAAAAAGCAAAAGGCACAAAACTTGTATTTTTATAATAACTGGTGATTGATTCTTGAAGCATTTCTTGTAAATGCAATCGTGGCAAGGTTGCTGTCATAACTTGGTCTTCAAAAGGAATAGACATCCATAGGTGATCTCTTAAAACTTTACCTTTTTGAATACCTTCACGAACAAATGCACTATTGATAAAACCCACTTGGGCATTATTTTTTGACGTAATAAGATCTACCACAAAATTTGATAATGCTCCTTCGTGACGATTTAAATTATTAATAACACCAAGTTCTGTTTGCGCTTGAGTGAGAACTTCAAATGCCTCAGGCGCCCATTTTTTATAAGCAGATTTTATAGCAGCTTCGATTTTTAAATCAGCAACCTGCATTTCTTCCCCTATGGGCCAAAAAGTGCTCTCTAATGAATTTACTTTTTTAATATTTTTATCATAAACAACGGTGACAACACCGAGCTGATGCCCGAACTCACCCGCTTCAACGACCATATTCTCACCAAGTTTTTTCTGATCAAGAGAGAGCTGGTGAGCATGGCCACTCACCACAAGATCTACTTGAGGATATTTTTTAGCCAACGCTTCGTTTTTCTTAAAAGCCTGATGAGCAACGACGATGAGTACATCTACCTGTGGCCTTAACTTTACTATTAACGGACCAACTGTCTCAAGTGGGTCTAAGATTTTATAGGGAGCTTTTGCATCATCTTTTGTTGATGGCTGAAATTCATTATCGATTGACCATATTTCAGTAAGACCAATAAGACCTATAGTGAGGCCAGATTTTTTAATCACAAGGTAGGGTTCAAAAACGTGAGCACCGTTTTTATCAACGAAATTTGCAGCTATTATGGGGGCTGGTTCTTTATTTTTTGACCAATCAAGAAAACGCTCAATACCGACTTTGATTTCGTTGTTACCTAAAGCACGTGCATCGTAAAAAGACATTTGTGATAAAATATCAGCTGTTGCCTCATCTTGACTTTTTTGTGCAGGCATAGAGCCACGTTTATAAAAATCCCCTGCGTCTAAAATAAGGGCTTGAGAATCTTGTTCACGAATAATGCGTAAGACACTTGCCAGATAAGCAAGGCCTCCGCGATGTTTTCCGTCAGGGAGCAGGCGTGAATGAATATCATTGGTGTGATAAACTTTTAAGGTGACAAAGCGGTCATCTACACTTTGTTTTGCACTGCAACCAAACACACAGATGATAATGGAAATTGCTAGCAAATATTTGAATTCACGCATATATCGAAACAATGAAATCACAAAGACTCCCCTTTTGGAAGCGACAGCTTCCCAACTTCATAACAGGTCTTCGAATAGCATTTATCCCACCTGTTGTCATTGCTCTGTTGTATGACACACCCGAAGCCGGTTTTTGGGCCGCTGTTTTCTTTATCTTAGCTTCAGTAAGTGATTTTTTTGATGGTTATTTTGCCCGTATTTATAATGTGGAGTCACTTTTAGGAAAATTCTTAGACCCTGTTGCCGATAAACTCTTAGTCACAGCTGCATTAGTTATGCTTATTCCCTTAGGCCGTGTTTCAGCAATTCTAGTTTTACTGATTTTATCACGGGATTTATTAATCAATGGATTAAGAGCCGTCGCTGCGTCAGAAAAATTTGTCATAGGCGCTGGGTGGACAGGAAAATGGAAAACTGGCGCACAAATGTGTGCGATTCCTTGTTTGATGTTAAAAAACCCTTTGCTCGGCGTTGATCTTTTATTGGTAGGCCAAATTTTATTATGGATTAGCTTAGTGTTGAGTCTTATCTCGGGTTTTCAATATTTGAGAGATTTCTTTTCTCGTTACTCTGAAATGCCATAAAAAAAGCCGAAGCCCTAGGCCCCGGCTATAACAATAATTTCTTATTTTTTATAATAAACACGCATAAGTTCACTGACATGAACATCTTTGAGATGCCCGCGACGACTACACATGAGGTTGGTTGTATCAATTTGGTAACTGATCATGGTTTCCACTGATCTGTCGTAGAATTCTACATAACAATCAGGAAGCCCGAGCACATGACCAAACTCATGACGAATTGTCCATTTAACGTTGTATTCAGTTAAAGGTTCAGCGGCGTTCATTGTGATTTGATTGCCTGCTAGGCCATTCACATTTGGTGTCACGTTTTGTTCAAAACGAATGAACGGTGAATAAGCATTTTCTAAGGTAAAATCAAGTCGCATATTCCAGCTACCTAACTTCCACTCATCTTCAAGATTATCTATCAAAAACTTCTTAACAACTTCGCTATTAGGATTCGTAAAAGGCACACGCATTACATCAGGTGCACAGCTATTCCAGACAACATCATGACGCCTTACAGGAATGATGAAGTAATTATCATAAATGCGTTTTGCAATGGGTAAGTAGCGTGTGTAAAAACCCACAACCCTTTGTTGATTAATAGCTATATTGAGTTCTGAAACACAATTATCGCCGCTGCTATTTTCACATAAATTCAAAAGCAGTGGCTTCAGGCGAGTCTGTGTAACCGCATCTTGATGGTGAAAGTGAGTGAGCTTTTGTTGAATATCTGTTTCGCGAGTTAATAAATAATAGCCACGGATGTCTTGTTTCTTACGTAGTGTTAATTGAAAAAGATAGGGTTTTAAAGTGGTCCAACGAACTGCGATTCCGTAGACACGGTCAACTTTTCTTCCCCATTCTAAAAATGCCGCTTCTTCAAGTGGAGGATTTTGCGTGAATGCAACGTTTTCTAAAAGTACCCTTTTAATTTCAGCAGGCAATAAGGTTTTAAGCTCTTCAAACTGAGCATGAATAATAGTGGGGTTATATGTTCTTGGCGTTTCAACGGGGTAGGCCATTTGAGTAGCGGCTGAGCTTAACGAAAGCTTATTTGCTTCATCTCTGTATTTATTCATGTGATCAATCCAACCTAGATTTCGCTTACCCATCTCAATAATGGCGGCGAATTCATTAAAGCGGATCTTATTAAACGGACCAGAAGCTTTTAAAAGCTCACTGTATTCACGCCCGGTCATTTCTAAATCAAGATGTGGAATACGATCTTCTTGAGCTACAGCTTTTGACAAATTGCCTGACCATAGAGTCACTGATAAAAGTGCCGATGCCAGGAGAACATTAAACTTTGAATTGTTTTTCATATGGTTAGCCCCCTTTTCAATGTGTGACTTTATATAAGGAGGTGTGGGAGTCAATTGAAGGATAATTACAAATTCTGCGGAGCTTATTGTTGACACTCCACGCCGGGCTATAGTAGTTAAATACTTCTTTTGCGACGCGGGTTTAGCTCAGTTGGCTAGAGCGGTACCTTGCCAAGGTACAGGTCGAGGGTTCGAGCCCCTTAACCCGCTCCAAATTAAGTTTTGATAAATTTAGAATTGGAACTTCACTTACTAATAGCTCAACACAGTTAAGTATTTAGAAACACTTGAGGTCCAATTCGGATTTCTTGGCGTAAGCCCTCTAAGGACCCCTTGGGGAACTCTGTTTCCCTGCCATTACCCTGCCACCGCCGCTTCTCACATGAAACGTTTCCTGATCTTCAGATTTTCTGAACTTCGGGAAACGTTTCCTAACTTTCAGATTTGCTATCGCAAGTCTGTGGAAAGAGAGGCGTCTATGGATGCACTAGAAAATCACGGCGCGCTTTTGCGCGAACTTCGCAAGCGCGCGAAAATGAGTCTTCAGATTGTAGCGAACAAGCTCGGGCGTAGCTCCGGCTGGCTGAGCGAAGTCGAAAACGGAGTCGGCACTTCCCGTCTGAACAGCCGCGAGTTTGACCGCCTTGTCGATGTCCTCGGATTCAGCAAAGACCGCCACCAGTTCAAAACATGGATGGCGGGCCTGAAGAATCAGGAGCGCGCCTCAAAGGCATTCGACGGCGCTGTCCTGAAGTTCATCCGTATCAAGAAGGGTGTGAGCCTGACGGCCGCAGCGAAGCGGCTTGGGGTGTCTAAAGGCTATCTCTCCAAAATTGAAACTGGTTTGGTGCCGGTTTCGCTGGAGCGTCGCAATCAACTGATGATTGCGTACGGCTACAGCCCCTCAAGTTTTAAGAACTTGAGCACCGATCCGCTCAGGTCCAAAGCCGTCCCGAGCCGTTTCAAATTTGAAATCATGCTGCAAACCATTTCACCCGAAGCGGCTGAACATATTTTTCAAGCCGCACTCGCAAATCACCAGCGCCCACTGAGCGCATAACTTAAGGAGTTTTTATGTACGAGATCACGATCAAACTTATTGTCGCAGCAGCATTACTTGAATTGGGGCATGCGGCCGTGAGGCATGGCGACATCGCATCACGCGCTGGCATCAACAGGATAGAGCGAGCGTCGCGGCAGGTTCTGCGCGTGGATTGGAAACCGATTTCGGTTTTTCCGGAGGAGACTGCGCGATTTCGAGAATCATCGAAATGAAGATCGCCGCTCGTTCGAAAATTTATAAAAAACAGGCTCCTTAATTTCTGGGAGCCAGTTGACCGATTTGGGCAATGGCGCTTTTAACCAGCATGCTGGTTAAGTTTTGAGGACAGACCGCACGTCGTAACGTCAAATGCGACACCTATTTCAGCTGCCGAAAATTCGGCAAACAAAAGGTCGACTTTACCGGTAATAACGTAGGTGTAATTGTTGGATTTTACGTTGGATTTTATTCGCGCCCGCCGGCCGGGAGGGAAAATCTCAGGCCAAGTCAAATTGAAGGAGGGGTTCGAATCTCTCCTTCTCCGCCACTCCCACGGGATTATCTGCTACGATGACTATTCGCGACCAAGGCATCGAGGGTAATGCGAAAGTTGTACTCACTGATATTCAAGTTGAAGTGGAGGACCCAACAAAATTAGGGCTCCCCTCACTTATGGCTAAATTAAGTAAGGTTATGTTCTTAGGTTCGGGTATGAACCGCTTCACACTTTCAGGGCGCATCAAACAAAAATTCTATACTGAAGGCGACGTCGGCGTCATGAGTGAAGATTGGGTGCAGCCTCTCACAATGAAAATGAAACTTCTTTGGGGTATTGAAATGCCTGTCCCACTTGTTGCTGATGTTATACAGGAACTCACTAATAAAGTGATGCCCGTTATGGATATACGAGGTATTAAGAATTTCGCAACTGCATTAATTCTGAAATGAGAAATACAGCGACTATTATAAGTATCTCTGAACAAGTTGATCCAAGGCCTGATCTTGGTTTTGGAGGTTTTTATGTTGAAAGTAACAGTTTTATCCCTGGTTTTTCACTCTCAGACTTACGCCCTCTCTTCAATCAGATTTCAATTAATGGTCGGTATAGATTAGCTGGTGGTCCGTTCATAGTCATTAATGAGAATGAAGCGCGTAAAGAAATTGATCATGTACAATTTAATATTGCTGGTCAAGTCGTCGGAAATACCAAGATCAGTTTAGAATTTAGTGATGCAAATCAAAACAGTAAGTCACTCAGTGTGAAAAATATCGACCAAGGATCTGCAACGGGTTTTAGTAATCTAGAAGTGACAGAAACAACTTTTATGGGAAGTACAGGTTTACTTATTAAGCAAACTGGCCAATATCACAACGATGCAGAATTAGGAAATGCCCTTTTAAATCTCATGTATCCAACGGGTATGAGCTCACCACTTTCTCATATTTTTGGCTATGTGCACGTCGCTTCATATAATCCAAGTGCCATAGCAAATTTGCTTTACGACACCTATCCCAACAAGGCTAAACGTATTTCATTTAAAAACATTTTTTAACAACTGATGCGCTGTATTTAGATGCTAGGAGTAATCCCTTAGCGACAAGACATATGCACCGTTGCCTAACGTCTTTTCCACCGAGCGCCACGACCACTACCTAGTAGAGTTATGATTTTTTCTTTTTTCAATTGAGCCAAAGTTTTTTTAACGATCTCTCGATCAAGTCCGGGTTGAAGTTTTACAATATCAGAAACCGAAAAGGATTCAACCATCTCACTCACCATGCCACGAATCATAGCCGTCTTTGAATCGCCTTGCTGTGACTCAACTCTGTCCTTGAGCTCTTGATAACCCGACTTGAGATGACCTAAAAAATAACTCCACCAAGGTAAAAGATCGTGGGTTGATGAATGCCAATGTTTCGACGATGAGCCCAAAGCTTGGTAGTAATCATCTTTTGTGATTTCAATAATACGTTCAAGACTAACATAGCGCCCAACATCGTATTCGCATTGATAAAGACAAAGCAAAGTCAAAAGCCTTGATACACGGCCGTTTCCATCGCGAAAAGGATAAATGCAAAGAAAGTCTAAGACAAAGATACCCACCGTTAAGAGTTCAGGTAAAGTTCGTTTTTCTTGGAGACCTTTGTAATTCAAGCAAAGTTTTTTGATGGCACCTGGGGTCTCTTTGGCGGGAGTACATTTAAATCGTATGCTACGATCACCATTTTGCGAAAATTCTACGATTTCATTATCTCGCACTTTCCATTGACCAGCGTCCCCAGTTAGCCCCCCTTGTGCTAGTTTATGAATTTTTTTAATTGTTTCTGGTGTGATTTCGATTTTCTGATGGTTTTTATGAATCCACAGAAGAGCTCTTCTGTACCCTACAATCTCCTCTTCAGGACGATCTTTCGGTTGTGTCGTTCCCAAAACAAGTGGAATCAGACGCTTTGATTCCACCTCAACACCTTCAATGCGATTGGATGATTCAGAACTTTGAATGAGCGCTGACTCACGAAGTTTTGAAATAACTTCTGACTTCGTTCTTCTCCAAACTTCTTGAAGACCCCGAGCTTCAGCGAGTTGAGCTAAGAACCAACCAAGAGAAGGGTGCAAACGTAACTTCTCAATGTACTCTTTATTAAATGACGACATTCCTCTATATTACCCATTTTTGCAAGCCCTTACCCATTCTCTACTTGTTAGCTAGATCTTGTACCTTGCCAAGGTACAGGTCGAGGATTCGAGCCCCTTAGCGCTGCTGGCTTTTGCTATGAAAACTAATTTTCTTGGATAACTAAAAACAGAGGTTGCTTGGAAAACGGTTTGCGCAGTTTACCGAGTTTGCTTGGAAAATGATGAGTGCGGATTTACCGAGGTTTCTTGGAAATGGTGATCGTGAATATGTAAGCGCGAATATGTTGGTGCGAATATAGGCGCATGAATATATAAGTGCAAAAATGTAAGTACGATATGTAAGTACGAATATGATGAGAGATAATATTTTTTAATTTTAATATGGTGACATTATCGCTGCAACACCACATTTTCTAATGGCGCAACCTGAAACATAGGTAAATATTTTTTTATTATAATATTATAATATTGACGTCTTTTTCTACGACATAATCTTGTTGGTACGAGCTTTTTTCATGTGAAATTTCAAAAAACTTAAACCGATCCATTCTTGATTCGTGCAGCCCGGCTATGTCGTTTTAATAATTATTTTAATTTCTCCCTGCGTTCACAAATTTCTTTGTTCTAAAAAAGCCATGCTAAGGTGATTTTGTTTTCGTGATTACTTTTTATGGAGGCTCATGTGACGAATATCAAAACCATTTCTGATCAAGTTCTTTGGG